>JAFXAJ010000097.1 GCA_017517145.1 Ruminococcus sp. | reverse complement strand
CCAAAAGTAAAGTTAACCTTACATTTATAGTATAGCACACTTTACATTATTTGTCAAGTAGGCTTTACATATTATTTTAGAAAATTTTTATAGGGTTTTAGAGATTATCAAAACTTTAAGATTGATAAATGATATTTTTAAATAAATTAACCTTATATACCCCTTGACAAGTCAGAGAAAAAGTGGTATAGTTATTATACAGCGCACAACTGTGCGTCTGTCACGGACGATTTTGAAAAGGTGAGCATGATGGAACATAATTCGCAGCTTATTGTTGTAGATGCAAATATACTTCCCGATGTTTTTACAAAGGTGCTTGAAGTAAAAAAGCTTATGGCGAGGAAAGATGAAAAAAGCTTTGCCTCAGCCTGTAAGCGTATAGGCATATCAAGAAGTGCTTATTATAAGTATAAGGACAGCGTATTTTCTTATGATGAACTGTTCAACAGGAAAATAGTAAATCTTTATATGCTTCTTAATGATATACCGGGGGTATTGTCAAGCGTTCTTGTGTTCCTCAACAGCATAAATGCCAATATTATGACGGTGAATCAGAGTATTCCCGTAGACGGGGCAGCTGCTGTAAATATATCCATAAGACTCAATTCGGATATAAACGAGGAGCTTAAATCACTTAATTCAATATCAGACCTTGAGGGAGTCCTTGAGGCAAAGGTGCTGTCAGCTGAATAAGGCGGCACTGCAATTCAATAAAAGGAGTTCATTATTTATGTCAGTTAAAGCAGCGGTATTAGGTTACGGAGTAGTTGGTTCTGGTGTTGTTGAGCTTTTCTATAAAAATAAGAAAAGCATTGAGCAGCACGCAGGCTGTGAAATGGATATAAAGTATATTATTGACATTCGTGACTTTTCTGATTCACCGTATAAAGATAAATTTACAAAGGATTTCAACGATGTACTCAACGATCCTGAAGTAACAGTTATTGCTGAATGTATGGGAGGAACAGAACCTGCATTTTCATTTTTAAAGGCAGCTCTTGAAAAGGGAAAGAGCGTATGTACTTCAAATAAGGAGCTTGTAGCTGCAAAGGGTGATATACTTCTTGCTGCTGCTAAGGCTAATAATTGTAATTTCTTCTTTGAAGCAAGCGTAGGCGGTGCAATTCCGATTATACGTCCTCTCCACCGTTGCCTTGCTGCAAATGATATATCTGCTGCCTGTGGTATTCTCAACGGCACAACAAACTTTATTTTGACAAAGATGTATGCTGACGGTATGACATTTGAAGATGCGCTGAAGCTTGCACAGGAACTTGGATATGCAGAAAAAGATCCCACTGCTGACGTAGAGGGACATGATGCCTGCCGCAAGATTTGTATTATTTCTTCACTTGTATTCGGCAAGCACGTATATCCCGACAGTGTGTACACAAAGGGAATCTCCGATGTAAAGCTCTGTGATGTTGCAGCTGCTGATGTTCTTGGATATGCTGTAAAGCTTATTGCGTCAGTAAAGCGCCTTGAAAACGGAAAGATTCTGCCTACAGTTATGCCAATGCTTGTACCTCATGAGAGTATTATGGCAGGTGTAAACGATGTATTCAATGCAGTTATGGTATATGCTGACGGTATTGACAAGGCAATGTTCTACGGCAGAGGTGCTGGAAAGCTTCCTACAGCAAGTGCAGTTCTGGGAGATGTTATTGAAGCAGTAAAGCATAAGGTAACGGTATTCTCACAGACATGGGAGAGCAGTACAGATACGGACTTTATTGCTTCTGTTGAAGATATGAAGGCAAAGTGGTATTTCAGTGTACCTGCTGATACAGCAGAGCTTCCCGAAGGAACATATACCGATTATGATAGATCTTCATTTGTAACAGAAGAAGAACTTACATTTAAAGAAGCTGAAGCAAAGGCAAAGGAAATCAATGCAATGGCATGGATTCCTGTGCTTGATTAATAAAAAAAGCCGTATCGTTAGGTACGGCTTTTAGTATAATTATGAAAGGAGAAAAGATATGCCTGCATTAATTTCACTGGCGATATACGCCGTGATAAGTCTTATCGCATTTATTCTTTATTTTGCTGACAAGAAGAAAGCGCAGAATAATATATGGCGTATAAAAGAAGCAACTCTGCTTGGTTTCGGATTTTTTGGCGGAGCGATAGGTGCACTTCTTGGAATGAAAATATTCCGCCATAAGACGAAGCATTGGTATTTCTGGGTAATTAATTCAATTGGTCTGATATGGCAGATTGCCCTTGCAATATTCCTTTTTATAAAGTTTTAAGTCCTGACTTTAAACCCGACATTATAATATCCCTTGCCTTTATTGCGTCCTCTTTTGACATGGGCGGAGTATAGGGCAGGGGATATTCTATTCCCAGCTTTTTATACTTTTCCTTAGCCATATCGTGATAAGGCAGAACATCGAGGGCTTTGAGATTAGTTAGCGTTGAGAGAAATTCTCCAAGTCTGAAAAGTTCCTGTTCATCGTCAGTGAGATTCGGAACAACTACACGGCGAATCCATACAGGTATATTTATATCACGGAGATGTTCTGCAAAAAGGAGTATATTTTCGTTTCCCACACCTGTAAGGGATTTGTGAAAATCAGAATCTATATGTTTAATATCTAGCATGACGAGATCTGTATATTTCAGTATTTCGTCTATTTTTTCTGTATTATTGGGATTATAAACAGCTCCCGAAGTGTCAAGGCAGGTATGAATTCCCTTTGATTTAGCTTCTTTGAAAAGTTCAAGAAGAAAGTCAGGCTGAGAGAGTGGTTCACCGCCTGTAGCAGTAATTCCGCCGGATTTCAGAAACTCCTTGCAGGTATCGTATTCAGCCATAAGCTCATTTACAGTGACTTCTCTGCCTTTGCCGAATTCCCACGTATCGGGATTATGGCAATACTGACAGCGTATCGGGCATCCCTGAAAAAAGACAACAAAGCGGATTCCGGGGCCGTCAACGGTGCCAAAGCTTTCAGTGGAGTGAATATAACCTTTCATATTTTCAGTTCCTTTGCATAATTTATGAGAATATCATGATTGTTGTCAAGTTTTTCGTCAATGACAAGTTCAAGAATATTGTTCAGTGAAATGCCGATATTTTTTCCGCTGAAACCAAGTTCAAGCAGGTCAGAGCCGTTGATTTCCAGCTGAGAAAGGGAAAAACAGCTGTTCTCGGCAACAATATTACGGGCTGTTTCGGCAGCTTTACGGTAATCCTTTATTTCTTCGAGAACAAAAGAGTGTTTTGCGGAATTATCGGCAATTTTAGCTTCAATGAGCATGAGAAATTTTTCAAGTCCTAAGCTGCCCACCATACGCTTTATCTGTTTATCTGATTCAATTTTATCGCTGTGATACAGAATAATCTGATAAACCGTATTAATAGTATTATTATCAAATTTCAGTCGGCGGAGAATAGCTTCTGCTTTTTCGGCACCGATAACAGCGTGACGTTTGAAGTGACCTCTGCCGTTTTCATCCAGCTTGAATGTGTCAGGTTTTCCTACATCATGAAGCAGCATGGTAAGCCTTAGGATATTTTCATCATTGATACCTTTTTGTACTGAATCGACAGCCCTTACGATATGTTCATACACATCATACTTGTGATATGGTGAATGTTGGTCATGGTCAAAAGCAGGTATAAGCTCTGGTATAATCTGACCGATAATGTCACGGTATTCCATAAGCACGGAAAGAACATTTTTTCCGCAGATTAGCTTCATAAGTTCTGCGGAAATACGCTCGGCTGAAATATTGTCAAGACGGCTTCTGAGATTGTGAATTGCAGCAGATGTATTTTTCTCAATTTCAAAACCGAGAACAGCGGAAAAACGTACAGCACGAAGAATACGCAGAGCATCTTCTGTAAATCGCTGAGAGGGTTCCCCTACACAGCGAATGATATTATCGGAAATATCTTTTTTGCCGTTGAACGGGTCAAAAATATTGCCTTTAATATCCATAGCAATTGCATTCATGGTAAAGTCACGGCGGGCGAGGTCAGCGGTAAGGCTATCAGTAAAAACAACGCTGTCGGGACGGCGTGAATCAGAATAATCCCCGTCAATACGGAATGTAGTGACTTCAAAAGCTTCATTGTTGTGTATTACAGTGACAGTGCCATGTTTAATGCCAGTGGGAATAACCTTGCAGCTGCTGAAAACTTCAATTATCTGGTCAGGCAGTGCATTTGTAGTTATATCATAGTCGTGAATTGGAATATCCATAAGCATATCCCTGACGCATCCGCCGACTATATACGCAGAAAACCCTGCATTTTCCAAAGCAGAAAGAATAAATCCGCAATTGTTATCTATATACATAAAATCATCCTTAAATTTTTTCAGACATCAGAAGCGCCTCACAAATCAAGAACTATTTTCTTTGATGAGGGCTTATATTCTGCACATTCCACGCCGCATTTTCCAAGAAGCATGGCAGAAGCTTTTGTACTTTCAGAGTCCGCATATTTATTGCTTTTGTAGACTACTTTTTTTATTCCGGACTGAATTATAGCCTTTGCACATTCATTGCATGGAAACAGTGTAACATAGAGGGTGCAGCCTTTAAGATTTGCGGAATTTCTGTTAAGAATGGCATTGAGTTCAGCGTGACATACATAAGGATATTTTGTATCAAGAAGTGTGTCACCCTCTCTTTCCCACGGCATATCGTCATCATCACAGCCTATAGGCATACCATTATATCCTACTGCAACAATTTTATGTTCATCGTTAACAATGCAGGCACCAACCTGAGTATTGTTATCCTTGCTTCTCTGGGCTGAAAACATGGCTATTCCCATGAAATACTCATCCCAGCCGATATAGTCTGTTCTTTTCATAAGTTAAACCTCCGAATTTCATAAGGGGTTCTCTAAAAAACGGAACACAAGCGAAATTTCGTATATGATGATATTTGTCATAGAAAGTTCGCTGTGAGAGAGTTTTTTATAGGTTCCCATAATATATTGTTTAATGCCGCCAATTCAGATTATGAGTTTACGTCAATTGGCGTAGAAGTATAGAATTCATATTCAAAAATATTTTCTGACAAAAGCTTGTCATCTATGTAGCTTTCGTTTCTGATTAGACGATTATTTTCGTCATAATAATATTTTTCATAGGAAGGGACATCTGCTCCTTCTTGAAATTCCTTTTCAAGAGTCAGGTTTCCGTGTTCATCGTATTCAAACCATGTTTTGAAAATTATTTCTTCACTAAATCTGTTTTTCCATATTTTATATGTGATACGTCCGTTTTCATCGTATGTATATTGGTATTCATCAGTATAAACAATGTTTCCATTTAAAATATGATGTACTTTAACAGGATTATTATATTCATCATATTCGTATGATAAAGAAGTACCTTCAATACCGTTTTCAGACATAGTTTCACTAATGACATTCTTATTGTCGTTATACACATATTTATTTACTTTGACTTCACCTAAAAAGACAGTTCTTTTTTCAGCTATTGTACCATTTTCGTTGTATACATAGGTTGTATCTGTCAGGAAAGGACTGTCTTTCGATGCAGCATAGTCCGGTTGAGGATGATTTAAAATATCAGAAGTACATACATTGCGTATTTCATTGTTGTGAGCGTCATAAAAGATATCCCAACGGCTTTCTTCTCCTGACGGATAGCTTTGAAGAATTGTTTTACGATAAGCTGTATTCTCTGGTTTATCTGAAATAATGTCTTGCAGTGATAACACGGTTGATTCTCCTTTCTCATAAGAAGTATTTTGATAATCACAAGCAGCAATCAGTGATGCCGCAGCAAGGCTTAAAAGAATAGCAAATATTTTTTTCATTTTTATGCCTTTCTGTTGGAAATTTTCTAAAAAACTCCTTCACAGCTTGATTTCGTCATTGTTCCGTTTTTTAGAGAACCCCTTATTTATTGTCTTGTTTCTTTTTTTCTATTATACATTATTCTATTTAAAATGTCAATTCAAATTCAACAGCAAAAGGTATAGCATCAGCTGATACTTTTATAAAAAATGCTTGATTTATTAAGGCTTATCGGTTATAATCAAGATAAGGGCAATGCAGAAAAATATTGGCATTGCGAGAGGAGAATTAATTATGGTATTTAAAAAACGTTTTATGTCTATAGCATTTGCCACGACAGCAGCAGGGTCCATTTCAATACTTGTCTTTATTTATTG
>JAFXAJ010000096.1 GCA_017517145.1 Ruminococcus sp. | reverse complement strand
CCCTGATCTATGAGCTTTACATTGATGCGAGCGTGAGCCATAGCTGCAAAAACTCTTGCAACAGTACCACGGGTATTCTTCATACGTCTGCCCACAACTGCGAGAATTGCGATATTATCCTCAATTTCAAGGTGGTCGGGATTAACCTCACGGCGAATCTCAGCAAGCACCTTTTCACGAACAGGATCAAGCTTTGAGCTGTCAACAGTGATGCTCATAGTGTCAATTCCCGAAGGCATGTGCTCAAAGGAAATACCGTTCTGATAAAGCACATTGAGTACCTTCATACCGAAACCAAGCTCATTATTCATCATAGCCTTTTCGATATTGATTGTGCTGAATCCCTTCTTGCCTGCGATACCGGTAATTGTATGGCCAAGGCTTTCACGGCTGAAATCGTAGTCATTGGAAACAATCATTGTACCTGCGTCCTCAGGTTTATTTGTGTTGCGGATATTTATTGGAATACCTGCGGAACGTACAGGGAAAATTGCATCCTCGTGAAGTACAGATGCTCCCATATATGCAAGCTCACGAAGCTCACGATAAGTGATTGTCTCAATAGCCTCGGGATTTTCAACGATTCTGGGGTCAGCTACAAGGAATCCTGAAACGTCTGTCCAGTTCTCGTAAATCTCAGCATTTACAGCATTTGCAATAATAGAACCTGTTACATCTGAACCGCCTCTGGAGAATGTCTTTATAACGCCTTCTGTTGTTCTGCCGTAGAATCCGGGAATAACAGTGTTGTCAAGGTCTTTCAGCCGTGCTCTTACAGCCTTTATTGTCTCGTCAAGAAGAAGCTGTCCCTTTGTGTCAAATATAATAACATCGGCAGCATCTACAAAATTGAAACCAAGGTATGCAGCTAAAACCTTACCATTGAGGAACTCGCCACGGCTTGCAGCATAATCCTTTGCAGGACGGGATTTCAGCTCATTTACAATAATATCAAAATCAGCGTCAAGGCTTATATCTACGCCAAGGTCGGAAATAATTCCGTTATAGCGGTCTTTGATAATCTGGAAATCCTCTGTGAAATCAACACCGCTTCCAGCAAGCTCACAGCACTTGTAGAGCATATCTGTAACTTTAATATCATCAGAAAAACGCTTTCCGGGAGCAGAAGGAACAACATATCTGCGCTTATCATCTGATTTTATAATATTGGCAACCTTGCGGAACTGATTAGCGTCTGCAAGTGAACTGCCGCCGAATTTTACAACTTTATTAGCCATATTAATTACCTGCCTTTACATAATTGTTATTTTTCTATCATACCTATTACATTATATAATAAAATATGCAAAAAATCAATTGGCAGAAATACAGAAAATAAAATCACTAAAATTGTTTTTTTGGTAAATACGCTTGTACGCCAGTGACGGACAATTTTGACAATTAATTCGTAATGCGTAATTATTTTGTGTGCCTGTTTTGTAAGGGTGAGAATTGCTTACCCGAAATTGCTGTTGTTTAAGAAAAGATTGAAACAAGCAAATCCCAGTATGTATGCAACGCAATAGGTACAAGTATATTTCTGCTTTTGATGAAACTCCAACTGAAAATAATACTCAATATTAAAATCGTTACAAAGCCAAAACTTGTAAATGAAGTAATGAATATTCCGTCGTGTATCCATATAGGGAAATGAATTACAAGGAACATAAGGGAATTTATCAATACAGCCTGCCATTTTTTATCATCACGGATTGTTGCATTGAGAAGCCAGCCACGGAACACCATTTCCTCAGTTAAGCCCACAAATATGAAAATTATTATATCATCCATACCAAAGTTTTCCGATATGGCAATTTTTCCGTTCAGAACAAAAGAATTGCACAGTAAAAAAATTGTAAATATAATAAAAACCGGCAGATATTTCAGAACATTTACTTTTGTGGAAATCATTTCTTTTAAGGATATGTACATATCATCCTTGAAATATTTTATAAGTGCAATTGCAGGAAGCGTCCACAGAAGATTTTTTATAACCCCTTCTTTTACAAATTCCGTTACAAATGCATTTTTAAACGTGCTGTCAATAGAATCTCTGACAATTAATTCCATAACCGCCCATAAAGCGTAAAATATAATGAAATAGAATATTAGTACAGTTGTTTTCTTTTTGTTTGACATATATGTTCTCCTTAATTAATAAAACAAACTAAGGCGGAGAAAATCTCCGCCTTATATTAATCAAGCATTAGCTCTGCCAAGGAATGCCGCACCAATGATACCTGCATCATTGCCAAGCTCGGCAATAACTATCTTTGTATTCTTTTCGGAATCACGGGTATAAACTTCCTTTTCAACAATAGCCTTCATGGGAAGAAGCAGAGCGTCGCCCTCGTTGCAAACGCCTCCGCCGATGCAGAGTACATCAGGCTGGAAAATATTAATTGTGTTTGTGATACCTGCTGCAAGGTACTTTATGTACTTATCAACAATAACCTTCGCACATTTGTCACCATCTCTCATAGCGTCAAATGATGTACGTGCTGTTACCTTAGCCTTTTCTGACATTTTTGCCATAAGGCTTTCAGGATGCTCTGCAATTGCCTCGTTTGTCATGCGGATAAGTCCTGTAGCAGAAGAATAAGCCTCGAAACAGCCCTTGCGTCCGCAGGAGCACTGTGCGCCGTCTACCTCAATAACAGTATGTCCGATTTCAGCACCTGCAAAGTTTGAACCTGAGTAAATCTTGCCGTCAACGATAATTCCGCCGCCAACACCTGTACCAAGAGTAATGCATACAGCATTCTTTGCACCCTTAGCTGCACCTGCAACAAACTCGCCGTAAGCAGCAGCGTTTGCGTCATTCTCAATAAATACAGGCTTGTCGATAACCTCGCTGATATACTTAACCATGGGAGTATTCTTGAATCCAAGGTTATTGGAATACTCAATAATACCTGTTTCGCTGTTTGCAATACCGGGAGTACCAATTCCTACCCATTCAATCTGGTCAATTGTAAGACCTGCATTTTCTACAGCCTGCAAAGCCATTTTCGCCATATCATTGGCAATTTCCTTTTCGGGACGGGGACAATTTGTCCTTGTGCTTGCCTTTGCAACGATTTTGTAATTTTCGTCAACAACACCTGCAACAATATTTGTTCCGCCTAAATCAATTCCTACATAGTATTTCATTTTAAAACCTCCGTTTTTATACAACAGTATATATAATACTGCAATTTCCTTTTATATGCCATTGAGTGCCTGCGGTGACAAAGAAGCTATCGCCTTTTTTCAGATTATATGTTTCGTCACGGGAAATAATCTCTCCGCTGCCTTCCAGAACAAGAACATGAGCAAAAGATTCTTCCGCTGTATGCACATTTCCGTTACCGCTGATATTTTCCTTGTACACACGGAAATATTCACATTCAACAAGAGTATTTCCCTGTATACCGCCGTTTGGCAGTACCATTTTTCCGCAGTCCGTAACATCCAGAGCCTTTTCTGTGTGAAGCTCTCTTGGATTTCCATTGTTATCACGCCTGTCGTAATCATAGACACGATAGGTCACATTGGAACACTGCTGAATTTCAGCTATAAGACATCCCCTGCCGATAGCGTGAAGTGTGCCCGCCCTGATAAGAAAAACATCGCCTTTCTTCACAGGAACAGTATTCACCTTTTGAAGAAGGGTATTTTCATCAATGGCACGGCAGAAGTCCTCCTTCGAAAGATTTTCCTTAAAACCGTATATAATTGACGAATCCTTATCACAGTCAACTATATACCACATTTCAGTTTTGCCGTTATCCCCTTCATATTTACGTGCATATTCGTTATCGGGATGAACCTGAATTGACAAATTATCCTTTGCGTCAATTAACTTTATAAGAACTGGGATTTCTCCCTGACACTTCTTTCCTGCTATTTCGGGGAACTTTTCAACAAAATCCCTGAGAGTCACTCCGTCATATTCTCCGCCGTCAATAAGGCTCATGCCATCGGGATGACAGCTGAGTTCCCAGCTTTCCGCAAGTCGCTGTGAATCGCCTTTTTTTCCATATTCATCACGAAGACGAGTGCCGCCCCATATATAATCCTTTGTCACGGATTTAAGCTTCAGTATCAAAAAATCAGTCCTTAATTGTCATTTCTTTGAGTTCGTCCTCTGTTCCACAGAAAACATTATAGTCTATGCAAGGTTCTTCGCCGATATACCCTTCAAGCATTCCCCTGTCGCTGAACTGCCAGAATTTCCAGTCCAGAAGGTCCGGTTCAAACTGTGTACACCGAATCCAGAGAGGATAGTCGGAAAAATTTTCTTCAATGTACCTGTAATATACAGGCATAGTGGTGTAAATTATAGGCTTTACGCCGTAATGCTCCTCAAGCTTTTCAAGGAGAGGAGTCAGAATCTTCTCAGTTTCCTCACGGGTAGGCTTATTTTTATTTTTATCGCCGTAATATTCAATATCAACAACGGGAGGAAGTTTGATTTTATCCTTATCCACAGTTTTTATAAAATTTTCCGCCTGAGTTTCTCCTGCGCTGTCAAAGCTGAAAAAGTGATAGCATGAAAAAAGAATATCTGTTTCAGCAATATTTTCAAGATTCATGCTGACAAATTTGTCAACGTAGCCGCTGCCCTCCGTAGCTTTTATGAATGCAAAATCCACATCCTGCCTTTCAATGGTTTTCCAGTCGATAATGCCTTGATAATTTGAAACATCAACGCCGAACACAGGATATTTATTTCCGCTGGGCTGAGCTGTACCAAAAAAGACAGACACACAAAAAGTCGCAGCTGTCATGACAGCTCCGAGGAAAATTATTATTGATTTTTTCTTATTCATTAAAATTATACTCCAAACTTTTCTGCTGCTCCTCAAAAATGAAAAACAATACAAGTCACGGAGCAATAACCAATCAAATATTATTGTACCCTATTTCCGCCAATAAGTCAACACTTTCCCGAAAATTTTTTTGAATAAGCGAAATATTCCTGAAAAAGCAGGTAATAATATGACAAAGGAGGGATTTTAATGAATATCACACCACAGATTTACAAGAAAATGACAGAAAAAGCTGTTCCCCGTTCAAATTCAAAGGTCAACACTCTATATGCCTTTGTGACAGGCGGAAGTATATGTATGCTCGGACAGCTTATACTTTCCGCTTTTGTGAATATGGGATTTTCCGAAGAAAACGCATCTACATGGACATCGGTAATACTTGTCTGTACGAGTGCGCTTCTGACTGGTCTGGGCTGGTATGAGCGCATAGCCAAACACGCAGGAGCAGGTACACTTGTACCTATCACAGGTTTTGCCAACGCTATCAGTTCATCGGCAGTTGAAGCACGTTCAGAAGGGCTTGTCACGGGAGTTGGAGCGAAGATTTTCAGCATAGCAGGACCTGTTATACTTTACGGCAGCAGTGCAGCATTTCTTTACGGATTATTTTACTACTTTGCATCAATGATATAATCAAAGGCAGCTTCAAACGAAGCTGCCTGCTTTTTTTACTGCTCTGCAATATAATTTTTAAGCGAACCCTTGCCGCCTACTGATGTGAACGCATAATATCCAAGAATAAGCGATGCATCAGAAGAATCCAGCACGCTGTCGCTGTTTACCTTGCCTGCTTCAATCATATCAGCTGAAATGCTTGCCTGCTTGCCTGTTGAAAGAAGCGCATACTGTTCAAGGACAATTGAAGCATCCGCAGAATTGATATAGCCATCATTGTTTGTATCTCCAAGACAATAGCTGCCTGCAACCTTCTTGTACTGTTCAAGGGCATAAGCAGGATAATTCGCTGAATTGGGCAGTTTCTTGAACGTCAGGTCAAGAAGTCCGCCGTCCTTGCGTGTCTCACCAAGAGTATTAAGAACAGATACAGCAATTGCAGTATGTCCTGCCTGTGTGGGATGTACATCCATAGTGTCAAGTCCACTCTGAATCTTTGTAAAATACCAGCCGTAGCTCTGTCTGTTTTCGTCAGTGGATGAGAAATCTGTGTAAACATCGGCCAATTCCACACCCTCAACTTCCTTGAGCATCTCAGCGTATCTCTTTGTAGTGTTCTGGAAAATAGTCTTGAACTTTATATATGCGCTGAAATATGATGAGGATACGGACGCTTTCAGATTCTTCTCGTACTCCGCATCAAGCTGTAAAGGATTGTAAAGCGTCTGAAGCACTATCTTTGCATCGGGGTTGACTTTTTTGATTTCATCTCTGATTGCCTCGATATTAGGAATAATCTTCTTTGCAATTACCTGATCGTAAGCGTCGGCGTTATTATTATCATCAGTATATGTAATGTTATTATAGATACTGTCAAGCTTGTCATTGAAAAGAAGCATACCGCTTAAATTGGAAATATACGCCTTCAGCTTCTCCTTGTCAAGAAACTCGCTGAGTGTTGCAAAGCTGAGTTTTTCAGGGAAATCCGCTGCTGTCTTGCCCTCTGCAATAACATCAATATTTACTGCAAATTCAAGGAGAGAGGAAATAGCATAGCTTACCATATCATTTCCGCCTATGGAAATAACAACAATGTCAGCGTCTGCAAGATTCGCCTTCTGAGTGCTGTCGAAGCTGCGTACCTGTGCAAGAACCTCCTGTGTCTCATAGCCTGTAACAGCGTAATTCTCAACATTTCCGCCGAGATAGTCGCCTATAATCTGAGCGTAAGTATATTCGCCCGGCGCAAGACCTTCACCGGATGAAATACTGTCGCCAAGAACAACAATATTTGTATTGTCGCCATAGCTCTCTGCTGATGCGGCTGTACCTGCAAGGGTTGAAATTGTCATAGCTGATGCAAGAAGTGCTGCAATATATTTTTTCATTTTCATAAATAATTCCTCCAAAACAATTTGAATATTTGTATATATATTATAAACGATTTTAACATCAATGTCAAGTGGTAAAAATTAATTTTCATACCTAAACTTCAATATTAATTAAATTAATTTATCATATCATTTGTACAATACCAACAAAATATCTACAAAATAATTGTAAGGCAGATTTTTTTTGACTACTATTGACAATTTTCGTTTATTATGGTAAAATTAATTTATCGGGATTATCCCAGAATTTTTATTTAAGGAGGAAAGTATATGAACGCTTTCAAAAAGTATGTAGCTGAATTTATCGGCACAATGGTGCTGGTAACTCTCGGCTGCGGAACTGCGATGCTTGTCGGCTGTGATGCTGTAAACGGCGGCGGATATATTCTTACTGCTCTGGCATTCGGTCTTGTTATCGTAGGTATGGCTTACTGTGTGGGAAATATTTCAGGATGTCACATCAACCCCGCAGTTTCTCTCGGCGTACTCATCAGCGGAGGCATGACATTTACTGATTTCATCGGCTATGTCATCGCTCAGTGCGCAGGCGCTTTCGCAGGCTCAGGTCTGCTGGCTGCTATCTTCTCCCTTGGCAATGTCAAGGATATGACCGGCGGCTTCGGTTCAAACGGTCTCGGCGGTGTTGGCGATAACGCCCTCGCAGGTCTTATCGTTGAAGTTGTCCTCACATTCATCTTTGTGATGACAATTCTCGGTGTTACATCCAAAAAAGCCGGTCACGGCTCATTCGGCGGACTTGTTATCGGTCTTACATTGACACTTGTTCACATCCTCGGAATCGGTCTTACCGGTACATCTGTAAACCCTGCAAGAAGTATTGGTCCCGCTATTGTTGCTGCAATTGACGGCAACAGCGATCCTATCTCCTGCGTATGGGTATTCATCGTTGGACCTCTCCTCGGCGCAGCAGCTGCAGCAGGCGTTTATATGTATCTCTCTAAAGAGCCTGAAAAGCCTGCAAAGGTTGACGCTAAAAATAACAACAAACCTGCTAAGAAAAAGTAATTTTTAAAAAATCAAGCTCTCCTGTCATCAGACGGGAGAGCTTTTTCTATACCTAATTAATAATCATTCAAGCTGCTTTGAAAGAAAACGTACTGCCGCTGTAATAAGGCTTTTCTGGAGATCTGTTGCCTCGCTGCAATCCTCAGATGTCATAAACGCTACAGCGCCCGAAACATCACCGCCGCTTATTATAGGCAATGCTGCAATTGCAGTTCTTTCATAATCTTCCGCAGGGTAAAAGTTATTACTTTCTCCCTCAGGACAGAAAAACTGTCCACGGTTCTCCATAATGCCTTCCAGCTGTGCTGACGGCTTTTTGTCCGCAAGCTCTTTTTTTGCAACACCTGCCGACGCTACTACATGGTCTTTGTCAAAAATGATTACAGGGCATCCTGCCGTTTTGTACATGACCTCAGCCACATTTGCTGCGTTTTCACTCATTTCGCTTATGGCGGAATATTTCTTAAAAATTACTTCGCCCTCGCTGTTAGTGTAGATTTCAAGGGGGTCGCCCTCACGGATACGCATAGTGCGTCTTATTTCCTTTGGTATAACGACTCTGCCAAGGTCGTCAATTCGTCTTACAATACCTGTTGCTTTCATAATTAACCTCCGCAAAAAAATTTGTTTGCGGTGTTATTATTT
>JAFXAJ010000095.1 GCA_017517145.1 Ruminococcus sp. | reverse complement strand
TATTGTGGAATGTCCCGAAGCTGTTGACAATATCTCCGAGGGCGATAAAGTCGAGGCTGATATGGATAACGGCATTATCCGCAACCTCACTACAGGTCAGGAGTTCAAAGCTGCACCATTCCCCGATTTTATTCAGAAAATCATTGAAAACGGCGGTCTTATGGAGTCAATTGCTAAGGGAATTATAGAATAATGCGTAATTTTTATCGGGGCGATTTAAACATCGCCCCCCTACATAAAAAATTAAGGCGGATAATATCCGCCCTACAAAAAGAACAGAGGGAAAGTTATGAATTTCAATATTGCTTTACTTAAAGGTGACGGCATAGGCCCTGAAATTGTTGACGGTGCTGTTGCCGTACTGGAGAAAATTGCCGATAAATTCGGTCATACGTTCAATTTTACACCTTATCTCATAGGCGGCTGTGCTATTGATGCCTGCGGTATGCCCTTACCTCAGGAAACTGTTGACGGCTGTCTCGATTCCGACAGCGTTCTTCTCGGTGCTGTAGGCGGTCCGAAATGGGACGACCAGCCCGGCGAAAACCGTCCCGAAAAGGCTCTTTTAGGTATCCGTTCCGCATTGGGACTTTACACAAATCTCCGTCCTGCTTCACTTTATCCTGCTCTTCGTGGTGCATCTCCCCTTAAAGATGAAATCGTGGGTGACGGCTTCGACATTATGATTGTCCGTGAACTCACAGGCGGTATCTACTTCGGCGACCGTGGCTACCGTCAGGGAAAATACGGCGAGGAAGCATACGACACCGAGGCTTACAGCGTGACAGAAATTGAACGTATCGGCAGAACAGCTTTTGAATCCGCTATGAAACGCAATAAAAAGCTTTGCAGCATCGACAAGGCTAATGTCCTCGAATCCTCCCGTTTGTGGAGAAAGACTATGCACAGCCTTGCAGAGGAATACCCCGAAGTTGAATATTCCGATATGTTCGTTGACAATGCGGCTATGCAGCTTGTGAGAAATCCCCGTCAGTTCGATGTTATCGTAACTTCAAATATGTTCGGCGACATTCTCTCCGACGAGGCTTCACAGATTACAGGCTCAATCGGTATGCTTGCTTCTGCATCTCTCGGAGCGTCAACAAGAGGTATGTATGAACCTATTCACGGTTCTGCTCCCGATATTGCAGGAAAAAATATTGCAAATCCAATTGCTACTGTACTTTCAGCCGCTATGATGCTCCGCTATTCATTCAATCTCAATGATGAAGCCGCAGCTATTGAAAATGCCGTAAACAAGGTGCTTGATGATGGCTGGAGAACTGCTGACCTTATGGGCTGTGCTGAGGGTACTCCCCTTTCCTGCACTGAAATGACAGAGAAAATCTGCGAGGCACTCAATGGCTAATATACGTGAAAAACTGGACAATCTCCATTGCGGACTGAATTCCCTTGCTGTGTTCAGGAATCTGTTGAATGACGAGGTTATATCAGCTTTTTCCGCACTTCTGGAACTTCATGCAGAAGGAAAAAGCTTTGATGTGAATATTTATTCCGAATTTGTGTCACGGCTCTATCGCCATAACGTCAATCTGTCGGAATATATCTTCAAAAAAGTCTGCGAGGACGAAAACTTCTATATTTCAGGAAAATCCCAAGGTAAATTCTTCGACGACATGATTGAACAGGCTGTCAGCAATGAACTTGAAATGCTCCGTGAAATTTCAATGCTCACATCAGAGGAACTGCAATACGGCTACTACCGCCCATTTCAGCTGCCGCAGTGGAAAACTGCTGATATTGATTTTGCCGCAGAATACAAAAAGCGCATTGAAAATATAAGCTGTTACGGCTGCGGCATATTTGCTAATTCAACCATGTTTATACTCCGCAGCGGCGAAATTGTACCCGTAAAATCTCCTGATGCCCAGCGCCTTGATATGCTTTTCGGCTATGATCGTGAACGTGCCGAGGTTGTGGAAAATACTCTCGCTCTTGTGAATGGCAAGACTGCGCAGAATACATTGCTCTACGGCGATGCAGGCACGGGAAAATCCTCCACAGTAAAGGCTGTGGTAAACAAGTATGCACATAAGGGACTACGCCTTGTGGAAATCACAAAAGAACAGCTTCGGGAACTGCCCGAACTCATTGATAAATTAAGCGGAAATCCTCTGAAATTCATCATTTTTATCGATGACCTCACTTTCACATCGGGAGAAGATTGCTTTGGTGCGCTGAAAGCGGCTCTGGAGGGTTCAGTTTCCACACGTTCCGACAATATCGCCATTTATGCCACAAGCAACCGCCGTCATCTCGTAAAGGAAAGCTTTTCTGACCGTGAAGGAGACGACGTTCACCGCAATGATACTATGCAGGAGCTTCTTTCACTGTCCGCACGTTTCGGACTGCGTGTGAATTTCAGCCGCCCCGATAAGAAAAATTATACTGCTATTGCTCTTGAACTTGCAAGAGTACACGGCATAGATATGCCCGAAGATGAACTTGCCCTCAAAGCAGAACAGTTCGCCATATCCTCAGGAAACGGACGTTCTCCCAGAACGGCAAGACAATTTATAAATCAATTAAGAATTGTTGGTATATAGCCATTTTGTAGGTACACGGCACAACCTGTCCCTACACAAAATAAAAAAAGGAGTCTTTATTTATGATAACGTTGGATAAAATCTACCATGCGAAATACATCCTCAAACAGGTTATAAGGGAAACTGATGTCATACAGGCTCCCAAGATTAACCCTGATGCAAATATCTGGCTTAAAACCGAAAATCTCCAGATTACAGGCTCGTTCAAAGTCCGCGGCGCTTACTATAAAATGTCCTGCCTTTCCGATGAAGAAAAGGCTAAGGGAGTTATCGCCTGCTCCGCGGGAAATCACGTTCAGGGAGTTGCTCTTGCTGCCGCTAAAAATGGCATTAAGTCAATTATTTGTCTCCCTGACGGCGCTCCGATTTCCAAAGTTGAAGCCACCAAAAGCTACGGTGCAGAAGTCTGTCTCGTAAAGGGCGTTTATGACGATGCATACAAAGAGGCTCTCCGTCAGCGTGATGAAATGGGTTATACTTTTATCCACCCCTTTGATGATGAATATGTAATTGCAGGTCAGGGCACCATTGGTCTTGAACTCATTGAGCAGATTCCTGATATGGACGCTGTAATCGTTCCAATCGGCGGAGGCGGTCTTATTTCAGGCGTTGCTTTCGCTATAAAGAGCCTTAACCCGAAAATCAAGATATACGGTGTTCAGGCTACAGGGGCTCCCAGTATGTACAATGCTGTTCGTGACGGAAAAATCGGCACTCTTTCAGGAGTTTCAACTATAGCTGACGGTATTGCTGTAAAAGCCCCCGGAGAAACCACATTCGAGCTTGTTTCACAGTATGTTGACGAAATTGTTACTGTTACCGATGATGAAATTTCTGCCGCTATCCTCGCTCTCATGGAACAGCAGAAGCTTGTCACCGAGGGCGCAGGCGCTGTAGCTGTTGCGGCGGCGATGTTCAATAAAGTTCCCATTAAAGGCAAAAAAACCGTTTGTCTCCTTTCAGGAGGAAATATCGACGTTACTATACTTTCAAGAGTTATCAAGCGTGGTCTGCTTATGACAGGCAGAAACAGCACTCTCACTATTGAGCTTCTTGACAAGCCGGGGCAGCTTCTGGAGGTTTCACGTATTATTGCAGAACTTGGCGGAAATGTTATATCTATCCACCATGAACGTGCTAATGAAGGCGCTGCTGTAAACGGCTGTTATCTCAGACTTGTGCTTGAAACACGTAACTATGAGCATATAGAGGCTATTAAAAATGCCCTTACTGAAAACGGATTTAAAATTACAAATGATTAAGGAGAATTACTATGATTAAAATTCACACAGAAAAAGCACCTGCCGCTGTTGGACCCTATTCACAGGCTGTAATCTCAAAGGGTATGGTCTACACAAGCGGTCAGATTGCCATAAACCCCGCTACAAACACCGTTGAAGCAGCTACAATTGAGGAACAGACAGAACAGGTTATGAAAAATCTTTCCGCTGTTCTCCAGACTGCCGGCTCATCCCTTGAAAGAGCTGTCAAGATTACCTGCTTTTTAGCAGATATGAACGATTTTGCCGCTTTCAACGAAGTATATGCCAAATACTTCACAGGACTTCCTGCAAGAAGCTGCGTTGCAGTTAAAACTCTGCCAAAAAATGTCCTTGTTGAAGTTGAGGTCATCGCCGAAACTGATCTTTAATCGGAGGTATTTATTATGACTGTAAAGGAATTGCAGGAGAAGATTCTCAAGCTGAAAAAAGCTACAAATACAGCCATTCTCGCTCACAGCTACCAGTCCCGTGAAATTGTGGAAATTGCTGATTTCACAGGCGACAGCTATAAATTAAGCGTGGACGCTGCTAAAATTCCCAACGAAAATATCCTTTTCTGCGGTGTTCACTTCATGGCTGAAACTGCTAAGATGCTCTCCCCCGAAAAGCGTGTTTACCTCGCCAACAAGGGTGCTGGCTGTCCTATGGCTGAACAGATGGACAAGGATATGATTGCTGAAATCAAGGCAAAAGAGCCTGACAGAACCGTCGTGGCTTATATCAACACTACCGCTTCTCTTAAAACTGTATGCGATGTCTGCGTTACTTCTTCAAGTGCGCTGAAAATCGTGAAAAATCTGGATTCCGACAAAATCCTCTTTATCCCCGACTGCAACCTCGGCGGCTGGGTTAAGTCACAGCTCCCTGAAAAGGATATTATGCTCCTCAACGGCGGCTGTCCTGCTCATTCTTCTATTACCAAAGAGGAAGTTCTCGCTGCTAAAGCTGAACATCCCGACGCTCTCCTGCTGGTTCATCCCGAATGTCGCCCTGAAGTTACTGCCCTTGCTGACTATGCAGGCTCTACAAGCGGTATCATGGATTATGCCATTAAATCAGAGGCTAAGGAGTTTATAATCGGTACGGAAACTTCAATTGCTGAACATCTCCAGTATGACTGCCCCGACAAGAAATTCTATCCTCTGACAAAAAGACTTGTATGCACTGATATGAAGCTTACAACTCTCCCTGATGTATACCGTTCACTCCTTGCCATTGCAGGAGAACCTGACGGCGAAGCTTTTGAAATTCTCATGGACGAGGAGCAGATTTCAGCTGCAAGAAAGTGCATTGACAAAATGATTGAGCTGGGCGGCTAATATGACTGAACTTATCGAAAAACTCTGGGAAACAGGAAATCTCTCCGACTGCGAACTCGAAGCACTCATTACCGATACTCACGAGGATACTGCTGTTCTTCTGGCTGAACGTGCTGACAGCGTCCGCAAAAAATACTACGGCAGAAAAGTGTTTCTCCGTGGGCTTATAGAAATTTCCTCCTACTGCAAAAACGACTGCTTTTACTGCGGTATCCGCCGCAGCTGCAAGTCTGCTCAGCGTTACCGTCTTGACCGTGAACAGATTCTGGACTGTGCTGAAATAGGCTATAATCTTGGACTCCGCACCTTTGTAATGCAAGGCGGCGAGGATGCATTTTTTACTGACGACTATATCTGCGGCATAGTTTCTGAACTTCGCCGCCGCTATCCGGATTGCGCAATTACCCTTTCCCTTGGAGAACGCTCTGCTGAAAGCTACCGCAAACTAAAGGCGGCAGGGGCTGACCGCTACCTTCTCAGACACGAAACAGCTTCGGAGGAATTGTACAATAAAATTCATCCCAATGAAATGAGTCTTGACAATCGCATCAAATGCCTGTATAATTTAAAGGAGACAGGTTTTCAGACGGGTGCGGGTTTTATGGTTGGTGTTCCGTGGCAGACTTCTGCTGACCTTGTGAGGGATCTGCGTTTTTTGCAGGATTTACAGCCCCACATGATTGGAATCGGACCTTTTATCCCCCACAAAGATACACCTTTCAGAGATGCAAAAAGCGGCTCGTTTGAGCTGACTATCCGTATGCTCGGTATACTCCGTCTGATGTTCCCGAAAGTTCTGCTCCCTGCGACTACAGCTCTTGGCACGATTTCAGAGGCAGGCAGAACAGCAGGACTGAAAACAGGCTGCAATGTAATTATGCCGAATATCTCCCCCCGTGACGCTCGTGAGAAGTATAATCTCTACGATAACAAATTAATCTCAGGAGGAGAAACAGCCGAGGGAATTTCCCTGCTCAGAGCCGAAATCGAAGCGGCAGGCTATGAAATTGCCGATGAACGAGGCGATTTTGCCAATGAACCTATAAGGAGTTAATTATGAGAGTACGTTTTCATCTGCCCGATTTTTCTGGGCGTTTCAAGCTCAATCTTTTATTTGCGGATATGCTGAAAAACTTCCCCCATTATTTCCGTGAGGGCGTGGAAATTGCGTCATTTTACGGCGTATTTCCCCCATCAATGTGGAACGGCGGACGCACTCAGGGCGGTATCTGCGACAGCAACTATGTAAAGACTGTTATAAAGGCTTTCAACGACAGAGGTATTCCCCTCCGTTTTACATTTACTAATCCTGCACTGGAAAAAAAGCACCTCAGCGACCCTTTCTGCAATATGGTGCTGAATCTTGCAAATAACGGGCTTAATGAAGCTATTGTTGTATCCCCCCTTCTGGAGGATTATATCCGTAAAAATTTCCCCAACTATAAGCTGACAAGCTCTACCTGCAAACGCATCACTGACCCTGTGAAGCTGGAGGAGGAACTCAGCAGGGACTACAGTATTGTTGTAGTGGACTACGACTTCAACAATAATTTTGAAGTTCTCTCAAAACTTCCCAGAAAGCAGGATTGTGAACTTCTTGTAAATGCCTGCTGTGAGCCGGGCTGCCCCATGCGTGCAGAACACTATCACACTATCGGCGTTATGCAGATTGCCTATAACGAGCATATCAGAAAAAATCCCAATGTGCCTTTCAATCCCGATAAATACGACAAGCACAAGCTTGAAAGCTGCCGTTACGGTCAGCGTGGAGTATTTGAAGTCCGTAACCTGAGAACTCATATTTCTCCCGATGATATATGGGAAAAATATGTTCCCATGGGTTTTGAACAGTTCAAAATAGAGGGCCGTACTTCAAGCAATCTCAATATTGCCGAAACCTATATGTACTACATGGCTAAGCCCGAATACCGTGATGAAGCCCGTTTCAATCTCCTAAAAGCTATGGAGAACAGCGGCGCTCTCAGATTCACGTGATAACGGAGGTATCTATGAAAGCTTATTTTCATCTCCCCGATTTTTCTCATCATTTCATGATGAATTTTATCCTCGTTTCCATGTACAAGAACTGTCCTCACTTTTTCCGTGACGGTGTGGAAATTGCGTCGTTTTTCGGCACATTTCCCCAATCCATCTGGAACGGCGGACGCAATGCTTCGGGCACTACAGAACTTAAATTTGCTGAACACGCTATAAAATCCTTCAACAATGCAGGAATTCCGCTGCGTTTCACATTTACAAACCCTGTGCTTGAAAAAAAGCACCTGAAAGATAAATTCTGCAACGATGTTATGAAGCTTGCCGACAACGGCATGAATGAGGTTATCGTATTTTCCCCGATTTTAGAGGAATATATCCGTGAGAAATACCCCAATTTCAAGCTGACAAGCTCCACCTGCAAGAGAATCACCGACATTGAAGCACTGACTGCTGAACTGGAAAAGGACTATAAGCTTGTTGTTGTCGATTATGATTTCAATAATAAATTTGACCTGCTTGAAAAAATTCCCCATAAAGAAAAATGTGAACTGCTCATAAATCCCTGCTGCAATCCCGAATGCTCCATGCGTTCTGAGCATTACCGCCGAGTGGGACTCCAGCAGATTGAATTCTGCGAACATCTTGCAAAAAATCCCACAAAGCCTCTGACTCCTAAAATTTCTACGGAAATGGGCTGCGGCTGCGGCGACAGGACAATTTTCGACAATATGAAACTGCCCAACAACATCTCCCCCGATGATATATGGGAAAAATATATTCCCATGGGCTTTCAGCATTTTAAAATCGAGGGCAGAACGGCTTCCCAGCTCAACATGATTGAAACCTATATGTACTATCTCATCAAGCCGGAATATCAGAACGAGGCTCGTTTTACATACCTTTTCAATCTTGAAAAAAGCGGTGTTATCAGAATCGGCTGATATAACTTCCGCATATAATGTTCAGGGCGGATTTTGTTCCCCCATCTATTACGCTACAAGAAAGGCGGTGTTTTGGTGTTACGAATGATTAAAACTATCAAAAGAGATATTGCTCTTATCCGTGAAAGTGACCCTGCTGCAAGAAATGCAGTGGAAATTCTGCTGACCTATCCAACTCTCAGAGCCATTCGCTCCTATCGCCTTGCACACTGGTTCTATGTGCGGAAATACTATACCATAGCAAGAATTATTTCACAGCACGCAAGAAATAAGACGGGTATTGAAATTCATCCCGGTGCAACCATAGGAAAAGGACTTTTCATAGACCACGGCATGGGTGTTGTAATCGGTGAAACAGCCGTTATAGGTGATAACTGCCTGCTTTATCAGGGCGTTACCCTCGGAGGTACGGGAAAAGATAAGGGCAAACGTCACCCCACTCTCGGTAATAACGTTCTCGTCGGCGCAGGCGCTAAGGTGCTCGGCCCTTTTACCGTAGGCAACAACGTTAAAATTGCCGCAAATGCTGTAGTGCTTAACGCTATCCCCGATGACTGCACCGCTGTGGGCGTTCCTGCAAGAATAGTCCGCAGAAAAGGCGAAAAAGTCCATACTCACAAGGTTACACAGGATATTGACCAGATTCATATTCCTGACCCTGTTTCCCTTGAACTGTGCCGCCTCCGTGCAGAGGTTGACAGTCTGAAAAAGGAAATTGCAAAGCTTAAAAGTGAATAATACAGGCATTTCCCCGAAGTTTTACGCTTTGGGGAAATTTTCTTGGTTCTGGGCGGCGGCCTTTGCATTGGCGGCGGCGTTTGGCGCGCAGATCCGCTTTACGGCGG
>JAFXAJ010000094.1 GCA_017517145.1 Ruminococcus sp. | reverse complement strand
TAATTTCAATTGATATGTGTTATAATATTCTTGTGGTACTTTTTTCATTGTAATTTAATAATACCACAAAAAATTACTGCTGTCACGCATTTTTTTGTGTGACAGCAGTTTTTTTCTTTTTTACTCTTTTTTTACAGCGCCGTTTGTTTTATAAAATTCCTGCATCCTTTTGCTGTATTCTTACTGCGTCGTCGGCTGTAATGCCGTTGTTGTCAGAGTCTGCATTAAATGCGCCCAGTTCAGACAGGGGATAATCATCGGGGTTTCCGAGATACTGCAAAATAGCCACTGCGTCAGCGATTGTCTGCTTTTTGTCGCAGTTGGAGTCGCCGTTGAGGTAGTTTGTGAGGTCGAGAGTAGTGCCTTTAGTGGACTTAGATGTAGATTCGTAAATATAGAACTCCGGTTCAAGGCCTGTGAGTGTACAAATATCATTTGTTATTTTAAAATGCTCTAAAGGGGTAATATCATCTTTAGGGACAATATTTATCATACCAGACTTTTCTAAAGGAGTATCTTTATACTCTTTAAAAGTAAGTTCGAAATTGAGATTATTTTCTTTAATGTAGTTTTCAATTTTTCCCTTTACTTCTTCGGGATTTTCAATTACATTATAGGAATTTGGAGTTTCTTCTGTAGTATAGTGAAATTCTGTAAATTTAGAATTACTTGTATAATAATTACGCATATCTTTTTTGTATTCAAAAGTAACGATCTTATCACCAAGCAATTCACATATTTTCTTTGCTTCTTCATCTACAGGATTGCTAACAGAACCACGATAAGTTTCTTTACCATCAGTTTTATAAACCTTGAAAGATGAGTTGGGATTGATTTCCTTTATTTTTTCAAGAAGATTCTCATCGTATTCTGAAACTGAAAACTCAATACGAGAATGTGGGCGTTCTACATACACAATACCGTAAATATCTAAATATTTATTAAGGAAAGCGTCTGTGTAAACATCCTCATAATTTGAAGGTTTGTAGCTGCATTTATATGCTAAAGGTGAATCAACATTGATCGGGTCATAATCAGCAAATTCTTCGAGCGATGGCACTTTACCCCAAGGATGAAGTGCGTTTGAAATTACAGGAGATACTGCTGATATTGCTGTAACTGCGGAGAAAAGTGCAGCTAAAATTTTTTTAGTTTTCATAGTATTACCTCCATTATTTATATAATATTTTTAAAGTTAAACGGGTTGAAATATAACTATTCATCGGAATCACCCTCCCAAAAACTGCTTTTTTCTTTATTATATCACACAGAAAAAACAGTGTCAATACATGAAAATTTATTTTTTGTTTTTTTATTTCACACAGTCTTAACAAATAGAAAACGGCGGAAATCCGCCGTTTATTTTACTTTATTTTATTTTCTTTCAGTATTTTAGCAGCCGCATTCTGTGGAGTATCCTTGAGGGAGGGGGAATTTTTGAGAGTGTGCTGAATTTTCTCCTTGGTGCGCTTTATGTCAAGGAGAGATTTCTGGTGACAAGCCTCTGCGTCATTGAGCATCTGAGCAACGGAGAGGGCAGCGGACTTCTGAACAGCAGCAGCCTGCTCCCGTGCATTGCTTACGATTTCAAGAGCCTTTTTCTTAGCTTCGGTAATAATAGCCTCTTTTGATACGATAAGGGCAGCACGTTCCTCGGCTTTTCTTATAGTACCCTCAGCGTTGAGTTTAGCCTCGTTAAGTATTCTCTGGCAGTCGAACTCAATTTTCTTAGCCTCTTTCAGCTCGTGAGGGAGATTGAGACGAATATCGTTAATAAGCTCACGGAGGCGCTCTCCGTCAACCATTTTTTTATGGGGCATGAAAAAGACAGAGCCTGATTTATCGAGAAGCTCGTCCATTTCCTCAAGAATTTCATCAATATTCATAATTATTTCCTCCTAAAATAACTGCTTAATTGGTTTTCACAAGTCGCTGTGTAATATCATCGAGAATGGGTGCAGGTACAAAATGGCTTATATCGCCGCCGAAGTAGGCAATCTGCTTTACAACGCTGGAACTGAGGTACATATTTTCAGCCGCCGTTGTGAGGAACACAGTTTCAGCCCCTGCATAAAGTTTTTTATTGGCGAGTGCCATCTGGAATTCGTACTCGAAATCGCTGACGGCTCTCAGACCCTTGACAATTGCAACTGCCCCGACAGTCCGCACATAATCAGCGAGAAGCCCGTCGAGAATATCAATAACCACGTTGTCAAGATCATGGGTAACGGCTTCAATCATGAGCATACGCTCCGTAGCGGTAAAGCTTGGCTGAGCTTTTCCCACATTTCGGGAAATAAGCACGATTACCTTATCGAAAAGCTTTGACGCTCTGGTGATAATATCGAGATGATCGAGGGTAATGGGGTCAAAGCTTCCGGGACATACAGCAATACGTCTCATACTTCCTCATCCTCCTCAGAGGGCTTTTTGAAAACAGCCACATTGATTTTGCCGTAGGTGTATACCTTTTTAAGAGTCATACCTTCTGGCGGAGAGAGCTGTTCAGAATCTTTTTCATATTCGCAGATAATACTTCCGCCCTCACGGAGCTTTGCAGCGGCAAGGGGGAGAAGCTTGTGAATATGCCCGTAGCGGTAGGGCGGGTCAAGGAAGATTATATCGAATGTCTGAGCAGTGAGACGGATATAATCGTAGCTGTCACGGTTAACAACATCTGCAAGTCTTGTAAGTTTGGTATTTCTCAGGTTTTCGTTTATACAGCGGAGAGATTTTGTGGAGTTGTCCACAAAAACGGCACGAGCAGCACCTCTGCTGAGAGCTTCGATACCCAGCTGACCGCTTCCTGCAAAAAGGTCGAGAACATGAGCATCCTGCAATTCAAACTGAATAGATGAAAAAATGCCTTCCTTGACTTTTTCGCCCGTAGGTCTTACGTCCATACCTTCAGGGGTAACAAGTTTGCAGCCTCTGGCAGTACCTGTGATAACTCTCATATAAACGCTCCGATTCTGCGGCAGCCGCCGCCATCCGCAATACATAACTGCGGAATCTGTGATAATAGCGGCAAGTTTAATCCTGTCTTGCCTATACTATTCTATTATACCCGATTTGTTTTGATTTGTCTATATCATTTTTAAAAGATAGGCTATTTTCAACAAATTTTTTTTTTTGAAATGTGCAATTTTACCTGCTTTTATGTATCGACAATAATAAGATGTCGAAAATTTTTTTAATTTCAATCACTAAATTCATTTTGACTACATATTATAATAGGGGACAAAGAATGTCCCGAATTCATATACTTTGGCAGTAAGGAGTAAAAATATGTGCGGAATAGCAGGTATGATAAGCTTTAGGGAGGATATGAGGGAAAAAGCAGCTGTATGCGGACTTATGCAGAAAGCGCTGATAAGGCGCGGCCCTGACCAGCGTGGAATTATTCTGAGTCGTGATGCTGCCCTTGTCCATACAAGGCTTGCGGTAATTGACATTGAGGGCGGCAGACAGCCAATGACGGTAAATATGGGCGGAAACACGTACACTATTGTATATAACGGCGAGTTGTATAACACTGATGAGCTCCGCAGTCAGCTTGCGGCAGACAGAGCTTTTGAAACGTCCTCTGATACGGAGGTTATTCTCCGCAGCTATATAAAATGGGGCGAAGGCTGCGTGGACAAATTCAACGGAATATTTGCCTTTGTCATTCATGACGAGGAAAACCGCCGTGTATTCCTTGCCCGTGACAGAATCGGCGTAAAACCGCTGTTTTACTATGAAAAGGACGGCTGTCTCATCTTTTCCTCGGAAATAGCTTCACTGTTGGAGAATCCGGAGATTCCTCATGAAATCGACATAAAGGGCGTGTCAGAGCTGCTTCTTATGGCACCCGGCAGAACAGCAGGCTATGGTGTTGTCCGTGGTATAAAAGAGGTCAAGGCAGGACACTGCGGTTACTATACTCCAGACGGTCTGGAGCTTCATCGCTACTGGTCACTTCGTGCTGTTGAGCATACAGAAAATTTTGAGGAAACAGTGGAGCACGTCCGTGAGCTTGTGACGGATTCAATCCGCCGTCAGCTTGTATCTGATGTGCCTGTGTGTACATTTTTGTCAGGCGGACTTGATTCCAGTATAATTTCTGCTGTTGCCGCCCATGAAATGCGTCAGCAGGGGAAAGTGCTTAATACATTTTCAGTTGATTACAGAGATAATGAAAAATATTTTACGAAATCCCGTTTTCAGCCCGACAGTGACCCTGTATACATTAATATAATGGCGGAACATATAGGCAGCAATCACCACTGGACGATAGTAGATATTCCCGAACTTGTTGATGCTCTTGATTATGCTGTTGATGCAAGAGGACTTCCCGGAATGGCAGATGTTGACGCATCTTTGCTGCTTTTTTGCCGTGAGATAAAGAAACATGGTACAGTAGCGCTGTCGGGAGAATGTGCGGATGAGCTTTTTGGCGGTTATCCGTGGTATCGTGACAAGGATATTCGCATGACAGACGGTTTTCCGTGGGCGCAGAGCACAGCGTATCGCAGCGGATTTATTCGCAGAGAATTAGCGGAGATGATTGACAGCGATGAATATGTTTATTCTGCTTATCGCCGTACAGCAGATTCTGCCCATAAACTGCCGTCGGATAGTCCCCTTGAAAGCCGTATGAGGGAAATGACGAGATTGAATACTGACTGGTTCATGCAGAATCTTCTCGAGAGAAAGGACAGAATGTCCATGTACAGCGGACTTGAGGTGCGTGTACCTTTCTGCGATTACCGCATAGCTGAGTATCTTTACAATGTGCCGTGGGAATTCAAAGATTATCAGGGCAGAGAAAAAGGACTTCTTCGTGCGGCAATGGGACATTGGCTGCCTGAAAGAGTGCGCAGCAGGAAAAAGAGCCCCTATCCTAAGACGCATAATCCGCAGTTTTTGGAGGCAGTAACGGAGAAACTGAGGTATATAATGTCACAGCCAACACCGTTGAGAGAAATAGTTGATGAAAAGGCGATAACAAAACTGCTTACTCATGCAGACCATGTTCAGTGGTACGGTCAATTGATGAACCTGCCGCAGACCATAGCCTATTTTGTGCAACTTGACTATTGGATGAAAAAGTATAATATAAAACTTGTGTCGAAATAAGTAGAAATCCCCTGTAAGAAAGCAGGGGATTTTTTTATAAAAAATTTACTGTTATTCATAAATTTAAAAAAATTTTGAAAAACTATCAAAAAAATATTGCAGTATAGAATAAAATATGGTATAATAATAGCATAATATTATGGCACGGGTGCGCAATTTGTTTTTTGGTGCAGAAGTTTTATTAAATAATCAAGTATTTGTTCAAAAATAATACCAATAGTATAATTTTGGTTAATATTAATAAAAAATAATAGATTATTTAAGTCAAAAACACGATTGAAAAATAAAGCCTAATATGTTATAATAATTATATTAGGGTAGTGCGTATATATGTGCCCCTGTGCTCAGGAGTCCGAACACGGTTTTCCGGGGTACGTATCAAAATACACGGAGGTGGTTTCATGAAGAGTTATTCCTATGTTGCTCAGGATGCCCGCGGCAAACAGGTTAAGGGTAAGGCGAATGCCGAGAATGAGCAGGAATTCCTCGAAAAGATGAAAGAACGTGGCTTGTTTGTCAAGGATTATGGTGAGGAAGCCGACAGTTCTTCAAGATCCATTTATAAGTTCAGCACTAAAGAGCTGGCATTCTGCTGCCGACAGCTCAGTGCGATGCTTACGTCAGGACTTACTCTCGTAAAGTCAATTGACATTATGAGAAACGAGCAGGAAAACGACAAGGCAAAGGCTATCTGGCAGGACATTTATGAGAATGTACAGAAGGGTGAATCCTTCTCAGCTGCTCTCGAAATGCACCGCGGCTCTTTCCCCGACTTCCTTATTTCAATGGTCGGCGCCGGTGAAGCCAGCGGTTCGCTGGACGTTATCATGACTCGTATGTCAGACCAGTATGCAAAGGAAAACAAACTGGCAAATACCGTTAAGGGTGCTATGGTTTACCCTGTAATCCTCGCAGTTCTCTGCGTGGTAATCGTAATCTTCCTGTTTACGTTTATCATGCCTACATTTATGGATATGTACGAAGATCCGAGTCAGATGCCTTTCCTAACAAAGGTTATGAAGGCGATTTCGGACTTCCTCAGAAATCAGTGGTACATCCTCGTAATCATTGTTATCGGTGCATTCTTCGGCATTAAGTTTGCCCTCAAGGATCCTAAGACAAGATACAAGGTTGACCGTATGATTCTGAAAGGACCCGGCTGGGGCCCCCTCGTTACAAAGATCTACACAGCACGTTTTTCAAGAACCCTTTCTTCACTTTATTCCAGTGGTATCCCCATGGTTGAATGTCTTCAGAGAGCTTCTGCAATTCTCGGAAATATGTACGTTGATGAGAAGTTTGAAGGCGTTGTTGACGAGGTTAAGCAGGGTGAAACTCTCTCAGCTGCTATTACAAGAACAGAAATATTCGAGTCAATGTTCTGTTCAGTAATTTACGTTGGTGAGGAGTCAGGTGCCCTTGACTCAATCCTTGAAAAGACTTCTGAATACTATGAAGATGAATCTGACTCAGCTGTTGAGCGTCTTGTTCACATGGTAGAGCCTATTATGCTTATCTTCATGGGACTTGTCATTGGTATGGTTGTTGTAGGTATTTACCCCGCACTCTACGGTGCTATGGAAGGTATCGAAGACGAATAAACACAGAAAGGTGGAAAAAAGAAAATGCTTTCATTTGATATTACCGATAGAATTATACGTGTTGTGAAAGGTTCTGAGTCCAACGGAAAAATTAAAATCAGTTCTGCTGCAACACTTAACCTTGATGAAGGACTTATCGTAAACGGTCACGTTAAGGATGTAGCTACTGTAGCGACACTTATTAACGGACTCATCAAGACAAACAGAATGGCTGACAAGGAAGCAATCGTTTCTATGTCATCAAACCTTACAATCTTCAAGGAACTTACTGTTCCCAGAGTAAAGCTTCAGGATATGCAGAAAACTGTTAAGCAGCAGATGCAGGCTGAGCTCAACCTTGATGATACATTCTCTGTTACTTATGTAATCGTGGGCGACGCAGCTGAAACAGGCGAAAACGGCGAGCCTATGGTAAAGGTACTTGCTACTGCTTGTCCTTACGCTATTGTAAACAGCTATAGAGAAGTTTTCAAGTATCTTACAACTATTTCACTTAAATCAGTAATGGTTGGATGCAACTGTATTACAAAGGTTCTTCTTGCTGATACAAAAATCAAGTCCAAGATGCCTCTCCTTGCTGTACAGATTGACCCCAACTTTATCTCCCTCAACCTCTATGAGCAGGGACAGCTTTCATTCTCACGTTTTGCTTCCATCGACCCCGATGACTATGGCAATTCTTCCGACTACGTGTTCGAGGCTGTAAACGAGAACATCTTCCGTATGCTCCAGTTCCACAGAAGCCGTAACACAGGCGAGGTTATCGAGAATGTTACATTCTACGGAGATACACACGAGTATGTAAGACTTACAGACGAGCTTGAAAAGCTTGACCTGAATACAAGCCTTATCAACGTTCCTCCTCAGATTCACGGTCATGAGAACCTTGAATTCTCACTGTATGCTAACGCTATCGGCGCAATGTTCAAGCGTAACAAGGACGTTGAGAAAATCAACCTCCTCGAAACTGAACTCAGTGCAGTTATCAAGAAGGCTGCCGGCGGCGGTAAGGAGAGAGGCGAAAATGCCGGTCTCGGAATTATGCTCGGATGTATCGTAGGTTCAGCTATCCTCGTAGGCGGCGGATACCTTGTAATGGCAGGTATCAACAGCAGTATCCAGAAGGATATTAACAAGATGCAGGCGTATCTTGATTCTCCTGAAGTAAAGAGCGACCTTGACCATCGTGAAAAGCTTCTTGTCATGAGAGATACGGTTGAAGCATACACAGTAAGAATGGAAAATTCTCACGATGCTTACTACTCACAGCCTGTAATCAACGGCGATAAGTACGATACACTTCAGACAGTTCTCGATCTTACAGCTGAGGAACTTGATCTTGATCCTGATCGCTGTTATGTCGGAATGCCTGAATACTCTGAGGGTGTACTTACATTCCAGGTTGAAGCAGCCGGAAGTGAAGAGTATGTTCAGAAACTCCCTGCACTCTTTGTTGATAATCTTCTTGATGAAGAATATACAGAAAACAAGGGCTATTATGCAGCTTCAGTATATGAAGGTCACGTTGTTTTTGTTGCTGATACTGAAAACGAAGAAAGAGACGACGATGAAGAAAAAGTAACATTTACACTGGGCATCGCTCTTGAAGGCAGACAGAGTGCTTATGATCCGGCAGAGGACGAAGAAGCCTCTGAGGAAGCAGCAGAATAAGGGAGGTAGATTGATATGAAACTTAATTACAGAGATCGTGTTATTATAGGTGTTCTCTTAGCTTTAGCACTTCTCCTTGCCGGCTTCTTTCTTCTTATCAAGCCTGAAATTGATGACAACAAGAGCCTGAAGGAAACAAGAGCTACAGTTCAGCAGGAAAAAGACGCAGTTGAAGCAAAAATTGCTGAAATTCCCGAAATAAAGCAGGATATTACAGATTCCTATAACGAAAGTCTTGGCTACACAGAGAATTTCGTTGACTACAACAGTATGTACGCCAGCCATAAGGTTGACCAGTATTTACAGGACTTCGCTACAGAAGCTGAGGTTAAGATTATTTCCCTTTCAGTAGAGAATCCTGAGGCTGAAGCTCTTGACTATTACTATTTCAAGAACGAGCTTCCCGATGAGGATATGTATGCACAGTCTGATGTAAACGGTGATCTTGCAAAGGTGCATGATAAGAACAACGCAGAGAGCAATTCTCTGGAGAACAGAAACGTTGAGGATATTATTCAGGGTACTTACGAAGTAACTGTAACAACTGAATCAAAGGAAGAACTCTGGAAATATATGCAGGTTCTCGAAGAACAGAAAGAAACAATTCTCATCAGAAACGTAAGAATCATTGATCTTGATCTCAAGGAGAGAGATGACAGAGAAGAAAACGAGGATGAGGAGGAGAAGAAGCCCTCAGCTACATTTGAAATCACACTGTTTTCAGTATTTGAAATGCAGGAGCCTAATGTAGAGAAGGCAAACTGATTACTTTTGCGCTTATGTTATCAATCGGCTTGTTTTGATTCGCTGAAGCTGTAACAGATGCGCTTGATGCAGAAAAGTAATCGGCAGAGGCAATCGGAACAAGTCTATTATAACTGGAAAGGCGGTATGTACTATGAAAAAAAGTATCAACAGGAAACGACATGGCTCAGTTCTGCTGACAGTTGTTTTCGTAATGTCAATTCTTATCGTATTCCTTTTTGGTACACTGGCATTGGCAATTGCTGCCAATAACAGATCACACGTTAACTATTCAAGTGCACAGACCAGCATCACTGCAAGAGCAGTAGCTGAGAGTGCAATCAGAGCTATTGAAAACTCAACACCTCAGGGTAAAGCCTATGCGAAGGCTGTTGGTCAGCTCAAGAAAGATCAGAGTATTCCTATAAACGTTCAGCTTAATGGTGACAAGGTTGGTACAATGGGTACTGTTGAAGAACTTACAGTAAGCCACGTTGGTACTAAAGAGTATTACGATGTAATCACAGAAAGCTGGGAGATACGTGACGTATTAAAGTTTACAGCTGCAGTAGAAATGTCAGGTGTTACTTCCTCAGCATCAGTTTATGTTATCAAGCATTTCGAGGAAGACAAGACAACAAACAGCCGTGGCGGTGCGGGATTTGTTACCACAGCAGGCGCAAATCTTCCCTGTCAGTCAACTCTTATGGGCGGTTCTTATGTAATGCTTCCTCCTATCAGCGTTGCTGAGAAGTACGAATATGAAAATACTCATAATGACAGAGGCTTTGCTGAAATGCAACTGGATCAGAATGGCAGAGCTGTTGAAGGTGCACCAGATACATTTGTACTTAAGAACTCAGGTGCTGTAATTGAAGCTGACCTTTATGTAAATGGAAATATGTTTATTGAAAACTGGTCTGGTGTTGTTTATCCTAAGACAGGTACAGGCGTTGCTGTTATGGGTGATTTGGCGATGCATAATGATGTACCTGCAATGTTCAAGTATCAGTTTACAGGAAATCTTCCTGCAAGTATTCCTTTCAATGAAGTGCCTTTCCTCTACGTTGATGGTACTATTTTAGGTCGTGTTAAACTGGGTGAGGCTGATTCTGATTTCCCCATGAATGTTTTCTGCGGAAACATTGATCTTGAAAAAACACAGAATCCCAGTGAGATTAATGCAAATCTCTATTGTATGGATACAGACGGTGAAAGTTATCTGAAGGGTGTAACAACAACAGATCTCTACAACTGGACAGGATCAGTTATAAAGAGAGTAACAGCAAATAAGACAAAGGGTACAGAAGTTGATGGCGAGATTTGTTCAAACGGCAATCTTACACTTGAAAACGTGAATATTAACGGTGATGTTCGTGTAAGAGGAAACGTTAACATTCTTCCCGGTACAGTAATCAAGGGCGACCTTATCTGTGGCGGTACAATTACAGGAATCGCAAATGCAAATGTTGAAGGAACAATTTACAATGACAACATGGGTTCCGGTAAGATTCAGGTTCCCAATGAAAAGGGTTATTACTACGTTCATACTCCTATGCCCGATCCTGAAAATGATGGTGTATGGCTTGATCCTAAGGGTGAAGCTCTTAATGACGGTCTCATCTTTAATGAAGGTAAGTATGTACTTCCTGAACAGGAAGATATTCCTTCAAATCTTACAGACGACTATGGACTTGTTCCCGGCAGTCCTTCTGATTTCTATATTTATTATGTAATGAAAGAGGGCACCAGACAGTCTCTTAATGGTGCTTCTGAAATTGACTACAATATTGATTATCAGTGCAGCTTTGATGAAAATCTTTGGCTTACAAAGGATGTTGATAATCCCAATTACTTTGACGGTACACAGGATTACAGCTTCTATATTGAAACTTTTGTAACAGATTTCAGAAGCGAAGATGATTACGATATTGACACATACTATGTCAAGGTTGAAGATGAAACATTTACTTACTCTTATGGTACAGGTGCACAGAAAAGTGTACAGAAGTATCTTACTAAGGTAAATGAGAGATCAGTTTATCCTAAGTACGCTGAAAGACAGGTTATTTTCGGTCTTGATGATGACAACGGCAGAATTTTGGGTAAGGAAGGTAAAGTCCTCATGACTATGGAGGAAATCCTTACAGATGTTGCTAACCCCTACGAGGAAGAAAAACTTCCCGAACTTGTTAAAAATAATATATCAACAAAGACATATAGCAACAATGGTGACCTTGCAGCTGATAATTATATTATCACTGAGAACTGTACTATCAATGCAGAAGGAATAAACCAGCCTATTACAATTAGACCCGGTAAAACTAATCTGCTTATCAGAATCCAGAAAACTGAAATTCAGGCAGGTAAAGATATACTTATTGATGATAGTGAGGGCGGTTCTGTTTACTTCTATATTGAGGAGGGTGGAAAGTTCACACTCAAAGGAAATAACATTGTAACAAAAACCTACAGAGACCTTATTGACAGCGGCAATACCAAGTTTGCCTACGATTCAAGCACTATACCTGCCACTAACCCTGATTATGTTCAGCTGATTCAGCCTGAAGGAAGTGCACTTGATACATCTCCTAATGTATACCTCTACGGCGGTGAGGGCAGTAAATTCAATGTAGAAAACATGGGACTTTTCACTATGAATATTGTATCAGCAAGTATCGGTGGTTCAATCAAGGGTGGTAGAGGTTCAGGCATTACAAGTATGGTTTACAATAATCATGATGTTTCAAATCTTAAACAGTATATTATCGGCTGTGTAAACGTTAAAGATATAAAAATTGATAACCAAATTAATTGTATCTATGTTCCCAGCGACGGTAATAAGCAGAATTATGTTGAAGATCCTGAAGATATTTTCTGGTACAAGACACTTTACTACAGCGAATTTTAAGGAGGCTGTCCATGAAAAAATTTAATCTTAAGAAAAAGAGAAAAGCCAAGGGCATGACACTTCTTGAAATCATAATCGCTATAGCTATTGTCGGTGCCATGACAGCAGCACTCGTTGCTGCATCAAACAGCATCAATGTGTATCTGCGTTCCGCTAACGACATGAATGGTCGTGTAGCAATGCAGGCTCCTATTGCTGAGGCACATAATGCCAAGGCAGCAAGACAGGAAGTCAGCGGCGGCGTTAACATTGTGCTCAACCCTAGTGTTCCCAACGGCGGAAATATTAACCTTTCAGGTAAGACTTATGCAGTTTTTGACCAGCCTCTCCTCGATCAGTATGACGAGGAGTTCGGCAGAGGTCTTAATATGAAATTTATTGTTGACGTTCAGACTACAACTGAAGCAACAACAACTTGATTGGAGGGGTAGTTTTGAGAAGAAATCGAAAAGGCTTTACCCTCATTGAGCTGATAATTGTTCTTGCAATTTTCAGTATTATCATGACCCTTGTAATGTCTTTCATTGATCCTGTTGCAAAGATTATGAAAAAGGCATCAACTCGTGAGCGTACAGCAGCTTATGTTGACAATATCGGTGAGTACATTGATAATTCGCTGCACTATGCGAAATTCATGCGTGTGTATAATGGCGATTTTGTTGATCCTACTAATCTTTCCACGGCAATTCCTGAAGGCGTAGCTGTTCAGAATCTGATTGAGGAAGCATACAACGGCGCTTTGAAATACAACTCCAAAGCTAATAAGCAGTCAGAAAAATTCTTGCCCCTTCAGGGTACAGTACGTGTACTTAAATTTATGAACGAGGATGTTGACAAACTCGAAAAGGGACACGTTTACGAAACAATTTATCATTTTGCAGCTGGCAATAACGTTCTGGATTCAAATGGAGATCCTCATCCAGATTCGTATGCAGCACAGGTTTCAATTCATGATCCGAAAACAGAGGAGAATATCCCTGTAATCAATTCTGAGCACTATGAGGATTACTGTTACTACTTCAAGAGCGGTTATTATACTCTTGACCAGCTCAAGGATCCTGAAAATTATTCTGATCCCGGTAATGCGTCAAAATCTTTTGCTCTTAAAAACAGAGTGTACTACAGCAGTCTTAATCCCATGCTTTACGCAGCAGATGCAGACGGCGTAGTTGATGATGTAGTAACAATCAGACCTAATACAGATTACTGCATCAATGTTATTTCCTACAAAAATGATGAGCCGGATAACATGGTTGTTGCAAAGTATAAAGGCGGCGGTTCCACTGTAGATGTTCCTGTTTTCAAGTCACCTGCACACATGGACGCTGTAAGTATGTATCTGCCTAACATAAGTAGTATGTCTACTAATCCGGATGATCCTGTTTATGTAAGATTCAAGAGAAAGGCTAACGGAGATAAGCAGGTTGTTAACGGCAAGACTGTTTTTGAACCTGTTTCAGCAAAAAATACAACAACACCTTTCTTTGAATACACAGCAACTACAGCAGGCAAGAAAGATGCAATCTACATTATATTTATCGTTCCTGACGAGGTACGTGATACAAACATTAATTACAACTAAACAAAAAAACAGGCAGCAGTCAAACGCTGCTGCCTGTAATATTTTTACTGTGGCTGGGCGGTAAGTAATGATAAGTACCAGCCGGCAATATCATTGCCCCAGAGCATTGCTGCTGCAATTCCTATTGAAAGGTACGGACCAAAGGCAAATTTAGAATCCTTTGTAATTGCCTTGATAATAATACCGCAGACAGCTGCAACCATAATTCCAATAAATGCTGAAACGATAACAGCTTGTGTTCCAAGAAGCGCACCGGCAGCAAACATAAGCTCCGTGTCGCCTTCTTCTATAGCACGGAAATCTTCACCGTACTTCTTGCGGATGAATGGACGGCTAACCTCTCCTATAATAAAGAAAGGAAGGCTTACTGCGAATGCACCGATAACACGGTGAATGAGTTTTACATCATCGGTAAAAATTGCGGCGGGAACTGCAAGAAGAAAAATTAGTCCGACAATAACAAGATCAATAGTCTGAGTGTCCCAGTCCATAAAGCCAATAACAATAAGCAGGGACATCAGAACGCAGGTTATTATGGCTTTAGCATTTATATCCAAAATCATGAATGTAAGGACATAAAGTATGCCATTAAGGCTTTCGACGATCGGATACCTTACAGATATTTTTTTGCCGCAGCTGTGACATTTTCCACGGAGAAAAATCCAGCTGAATACAGGTATAAGGTCGATAGGTCGTATAGGTGTACCGCATGTCATGCAGTGTGAGGAACGCTTTGTCAATGAACGCTCCTCCGGGTCTTCTTTCGGAAGTCTTAAAATTACTACATTCAGGAAACTTCCGATACAGATGCCAAAGAGAAAAACAATGGTTAAAAACATGATCTTGAAGGGCAGCTCAGTGTATGGATCATTGAGCATATTTGCGAAATCAGACATGGTTTTTGACCTCCTTACATAATTATTATAGGAGTTAAATCCTTAATGTAGTAATTATACCATATTATTTCAATTTTTTCAAGTATTATTTAAGATTGTTCCCAAAAAAAGGAACAGCTTTAAAAAATTAGCGGAGGTTTGAATATGAGAAATGAGAGAATTGGTGACTACCTTGTTAGCCAGAATCTGTTAACAGAAGAACAGTTACAGCAGGTTCTTCAGGCGCAGAAGGAGTCAAACGGTGTTAAGAAGTTCGGTGACGTAGTTGTTGAACTGGGTTTCATGACAGAAATCAATTTCACAAAGGCTCTCGCAGCTAAGCTGAGAGTTCAGTATGTTGATCTTGATAATATTGAAGTTGACACCAATGCAGTACAGAAAGTGCCTGAGCAGCTGGCAAGAAAGCACACTGTAATTGCAATTAATATAATCGGTAAGCGTCTTACAGTTGCTACAAATGACCCTGTAAACTTCGTAATATTTGAGGACATCAAGGTTTCCACAGGTATGGATCCCGTTCCCGTACTCGCAACAACATCTGCTATCAATAAGGCTATCGGTAAGTGCTATTCAATGCAGAATGTTGACACTGTTCTTGAAGGCGTTAACGCTATGGCAAATGACCTCGGCGGTTCAATCGAGGATCAGGAGGCACAGGACAGAGTTGAATCAGCTCCTATCGTTAAGCTTGCAACTACAATTGTTGAAAACTCATTCAGAGCCGATGCAACCGATATTCACATCGAACCCTTTGATAAATATACAAGAATCAGAATCCGTGTTAACGGCGACCTTGTTGAGCTTATGAATATTTCATCAGCAGTACATAGTGCACTTACAACACGTTTCAAGCTCATCAGCGGTATGAATATCGCTGAAAAGAGAATTCCTCAGGACGGTCGTTTCACACAGGTTGTTGACGGTTGTACTCTTGATGTCCGTGTATCTTCACTTCCTATGGTACACGGTGAAAAAATCGTTATTCGAATTCTTTCAACAGGACAGATTGCTCTCCGTAAGATTACCGATCTGGGTATGTCCGATTATAACTATCAGCTGTTCGAGTCCATGCTCCGTGTACCTCACGGCGTTATCCTCGTAACAGGACCTACCGGTTCAGGTAAAACAACTACACTTTACGCTGCTCTGGGTGAAATTGCCCGTCCCAACGTAAACGTTGTAACAGTTGAGGACCCTGTCGAAAAGGCTATCGACGGTATCAACCAGTGTCAGGTTAACGTTAAGGCAGGTATGACATTCGCAGCTGCCCTTCGTTCAATCCTCCGTCAGGACCCTGACATTGTTATGATCGGTGAGATGCGTGATACGGAAACAGCCGACATCGGTATCCGTGCCGCTATCACAGGTCACCTTGTACTTTCCACACTTCATACAAACGACGCGGCATCAACAGTTGTCCGTCTGGTGGATATGGGTGTTGCATCATACATGGTTGCTACATCACTTATCGGCGTTATCGCTCAGCGACTTGTTAAAGTTCTCTGTCCCGAATGTAAGAGAGCAAGAATGTCCACTGAGGAAGAAAATGAGCTGATGGGAATTCCCTCCTCTATTGAGATTTATGAGCCTGTAGGCTGTTCAAGCTGCAACAATACAGGATATAAAGGCAGAACTGCTATTCACGAGATTATCCATTGTACATCAAAGGTTTCCGCTATCATTGCGGCAGGCGGCGGCAAGGAAGAAATCGAGCAGGCTGCAAGAGCTAATGGTACAAAGCTTCTTCGTGACAACGCTTCAGAGCTTGTACAGGCTGGTCAGACTTCAATTGACGAGCTTGTAAGAAGCACGTTCTCCGTATAATCGGATTAATTGACAGGAGGAAAATAAAATGGGTATAATTAACATTCATAGAATTCTTGATGAGGTAAGACTTCTCGGCTGTTCTGACCTTCATTTTACAAATGCTATCGCTCCGGTAGTACGTCTTAACGGTACACTGAGAACAATGCGTTCACAGTATCCCGAAATGGACGAAGAAGAAATACTGGATATTGTTAACCAGATGACCAACGAGCAGCAGCAGACACAGATTAACAATCATATTGATACTGACTTTTCGTTCCAGACGAAAAGCGGCTACCGTCACCGTGTAAACGTGTACTTCCAGAAGGGTAAGCCCGGTATTGCTATCCGTCTGCTCCGTAACGATATTCCTACACTGGAGGATCTTGGACTTCCTCCGATTCTGGCAGATTTCTCTATGCGCCCCCGTGGACTTGTACTTGTAACAGGTCCTACCGGTTCAGGTAAATCTACAACTCTTGCCGGAATGATTGACTTTGTAAATCTTAATAAATCCGCACATATCATTACAGTAGAGGACCCTATCGAGTATGTTCACGACCACAAGAGATGTATGGTAAATCAGCGTGAAATCGGTGATGACGTACCTTCCTTCTCAATGGCTCTGAGAGCTGCTCTCCGTGAGGACCCCGATGTTATCCTCGTAGGAGAAATGCGTGATTTCGAGACAATTCAGGCAGCTGTAACAGCAGCTGAAACAGGTCACCTTGTAATGTCAACACTTCATACAACATCTGCCGCTGATACAATCAACCGTATCATCGACGTATACCCTGAGCATCAGCAGCAGCAGATTCGTACACAGCTTGCTAACAACCTTGTTGCAGTTATTTCTCAGACTCTTATTCCGAGAAAGGACGGCACAGGACGTATCGCTGTTATGGAAATTCTCAACGTAACAGACGCTATTGCAGCTATGATTCGTGATAACAAGATTCATCTTATCCAGTCTGCAATCCAGACAGGTAAGCAGCAGGGCATGATGTCCCTCGACCAGGAGCTTGCTCGTCTTACAGCTAAGGGAGTTATCAACGAAGTTGACGCTCTTGACAAGTGTCAGGATAAGCAGGAATTCTACCGCTTCCTTACACAGCTTGGCGGTGTACCCACAGGCGGACTCAACTAAAAAATTACGGGCGGCGGAAGTCGCCCGATTTTTTTAAAAGCTGTTGACAAACTGACAAAAAAGATGTATAATATAAATATGGTGAAAGCCAGAAAGCGATTAAGTCTACTGATGACAGAAAAAACCCGGAGTTGCAGCTCCGGGTTTTTTCGTTGTTTTGTCGGTCTTACTTTCTGTCTATGAATTTGCAGATATAGTTGCTAACTATGCCTGCAAGAACAGAAATTAAAAAAGCGATTAAGTATTCCACTGATAACACCCCCTTTCAGTCGGAGGTGACCGACAAACATAGTATTGCATAAAAAAGTTTTATTGTCAAATTTAGATAAGTTAAAACTATTTACCGCAATTAAGCAACCTGCACATTTGAAATGGATTTTTTTGGGGAAAACGTCAATTCCAATGAATAATTTAAGAAAACCAAAAGAAAATAAAATCCTGCTGAAATGAAAAAAACGTCAAAAAATCTTATAATATACAAGAAGTAATATTAATATCCTATATTACAGATGATATAAATGACAGGCGGTATAAAAAGATAAAGGAAATTATAAATAAGTTAAATGAGATTAAATATTCACAGAATGTTGTGCATTTTGACGAAAACGGCATAAAATAATCGCCTATTTACGGTTTTGATGTAAAAAGTATGCCAAATTTGAAATTTTTTTCAAGAAACTATTGACAAATTGTGAATGAAGTGGTATACTATAATTACGGAAAGGGGATAAGGTAAAAGAAAAACCAACCCCAAAGAAAAACAGTGCGAAAGCACAAAACAATATTTATTATTTTAAGGAGGTTTTCATCATGAAAACAACAAGAAAAGGTTTCACACTCATCGAGCTCATCGTAGTTATCGCTATCATCGGTGTTCTCGCAACAATCCTCGTACCTGCAATGCTCGGCTACGTTAAGAAGTCCAAGATCAATGCAGCTAACACAGACTCCAAGACAATCGTTACAACTTGGAACGCTGCTATCGAAGAAATGGACGAGAACGATCTCTCTATCAAGGGTAACGGCTGGATTACAAATGGTATCACAAAGGATGCAACAGCTGCTGATGTTAAGGAATACCTTGGTTACTATTCCGATTCAGCTCTCAGCAACAAGTATGCAATTTACATCAAGAGCGGTATGGCTGTAGCAGCTATCTGTAAGAATGGTAAGTACTATGGTACATATCCTTCATTCCTCACAAACAAGAACTATGACAAGCTTGGCGGTTCAACTGCACAGGATGGTACACTTACTAACGTACAGAAGGCAGTTGTTGCTGAGTACAACAAGAACCACACAGAGAAGACACAGCAGATTGACACAACTGCTCACAGCATCAAGATTTCTTAATTGAAATTTAAAAATGTAATTAAAAGTCCCCTCGTAAGAGGGGGCTTTTTGCAAAATAGGAGAAATATGGACAGGAAAAAATTATACAAAACCATTTTTGCACTGGGTTTGACTTTCGGAGTCGGTGCAGGTTCTACGTATCTAATAAACATGAAAAAAATCAACTTCATGAACCGCTACCCTGTTATGCTGGAGGTAGAAAAGTTTATGGAGGAAACCCTCGAAGTAGGCAAACCGCCCCACGACAACGAGGAAACGGTGGTGAATGCCTACCTTGCCCTCTATGATGACAAGTATACAAAGTACGAAGCTCCCGTTGATATTTTTGCCGAAGATTTCATAGTTAATGAGACAAATGAGTCATCGGTGGCTCTGGGCAGCGGCTTTCAGATTGCCTTTGACGATAGCGACAGACTGTATATCTCTCAGATTACCGAGGGTATGGCGGCAGCTCAGCAGGGGCTTATGGTGGGAGATATAATCAAATCTATTGACGGTAATCCCGTGACCGAGTACAAATCTGCAAAAAAGCTCCGTGGCGAGGACGGCTCAACGGTTGCTCTTGTTATTGAGCGCAACGGCACAGAGTCGGAAATCAATTTCAAGCGTAATTGCAATACCATGGCGGCAAGCAAAATTGAACGGAGAATGTACAGTGATACCCTTTATCTCCGGCTTGGAGAAATTGGAATGTTCATGGCTGAGCCGCTGGTGCAGGCTTTGGAGGAGGAAAATTTTGATTCTCTCGTTCTTGACCTTCGTGGAAATGGCGGTGGATTCACTGATATAGCTGTTTCTTTTGCTGATTTTTTTATAGGTGCGGCGGATGTTACAATGCACGCAAAATCAGGTACTACTGAAACTATGTCCACAACGGATAGTATTACCTATGATATACCCATTGTAATACTTGTTGACGGAAGTACAGCAAGTGCGGCAGAAATTATAACTTCGCTTCTGAAACAGTATGCCGACGCAACAATTGTGGGAACACAGACTTTCGGCAAGGGTATTTACCAGATTGAAGCGTTTTTCAAGGGCGGTACATTGACGTATACTGACGGCTATGTGACGGTTGGCGACTGGGAATGTTACCACGGAATCGGTATAAAACCCGATATTGAAATGCCGTTGGACAGCAAATTTTATTATACTGATGAAGACGAACAGTTGAATAAAGCATTAGAGTTGTTGAATTAGCCTATATATCGTCAAATTTGGGCAATATACTTCGGCACATTCAACGTTGACAAAAAAGGGATTTTTTGATAAAATTAAACTATAAGTATATCATTATATTAAGGGGTTTTTAATTATGAAAAGGAAAGGTTTTACACTCATCGAGCTGATTGTTGTTATTGCGATTATCGGCACACTTACCACCATTCTTGTGCCTGCTATCATGGGGCACGTTAAGAAAGCGAAAATTACGGCTGCAAATGCATCGGCGTCGGATATTGTCAAGACTTTGAACGCTATAATAGGCGATGACGGACAGTACGACGGATTTTCCTCACTTGGCACAGGAGACTATGGCTTTAAAAGCAATGTCGGAATTGCTCTGGAATCGGTAAGCGATGACGAAAACAATAAATTTTCTGACTATCTCGGCACTTACAATGATTCGCTTGCATCGCAGAAGTTTGCAGTTTACCTCAAAGACGGTATTGCTGTAGCTGCTGCCGCGGAAAATGGCAGATATTTCGGCACATTTCCGGCAGTACTCAATGCAAAGAATTATGAAACAAAAATGAAGCCGAATACTATGGCAAAGGCACTTGAATTGGCGAAAGAGAATCTGGATTGACGATATTTGCCGAATTTTCTGACGGTTTTCAAAAATGATTGTAAAAATATACAATAGGTGAATATAAATGTTGTGCATTTTTTCGTGTGTATTTTATTGACAAATTGTGAATTATTTGTTATAATATAAGTAAGTTATAAAGTGCGTTCAATTTGGAGTTCGCTGTTCGGAAAACTGGAGGTAAAGTTATGAGAAGAAAAAAAGGCTTCACGCTTATGGAGCTTCTTGTGGTTATAGCTATATTCGGCGTTCTTGTGTGTGTACTTGTGCCTGCATGGGCGAGTTATCTGCAGCGTTCTAAGTTCAGAGCGCAGAACCAAAAGGCGAAAGCTATATTTAATGCCGCACAGGTTGTGATAACTGATATTGATTTCAGTGAAAGAAGATACCGTTCAAGGCTTTCTGATCAGGCCGATGTTTCAAAATATATTTACACTCCTCTCGACGCTTCGGAAGATTGGTATTACTACTGGGATGGTGTAAAGGGATTCCAGTGCAACGCCGCAGGTGTAGCAGTCGGTGGCAGAGATACGAACCATCAGAAAACAATTGATGAATGGAATGAGCGTATCGGCAGAGAGATAAAGCGTATTGTAACTGATGATATGGTTTATAAAATCTGGGTTAATGATTACCAGATACAGGCTATAGCTTGTTCTGACAAAGAATCAAGCAGATATATCGGTGCACATCCTACTACTATTTTCGAATTAGATGCAAATGATATTAATACTGAAAGCGGAGACACAGATCTGAAACATACAATTGTTAAGAGTGTTAATCTCCGTTGGTTTGACCTTGACAAGGATGTTAATCCTGCAAAGGCAAATGTAAATTAAAATACGATTAAGCCCGAAGTAAATCTTCGGGTTTTTATTTTTAATGTCAACTTACACAAAAAACAACAAAAAACAACAAAAAAGTTTGAGTTGACAAAGTAGGAGTAATGTGCTATAATAAATACTGTCGTCAGGGGACGGTGGTTGAAACTTGAAAATCACAGATAGGACGGGAGTTAAGAGAAGGAAGCG
>JAFXAJ010000093.1 GCA_017517145.1 Ruminococcus sp. | reverse complement strand
GCTGCATCACATATGCAACCGTTGCAGGTGTTGCCATACTTTTCTTCATAACAGGCACAGGTGTTTCAGCTTTAAGAATTGGCGTATATTCATCATCTGCACAGTTCGCACATTTGTATACTTTTCTGTAAATATCCACCATGTACCTTTTTATCAAACAGTTTTCATATCAAACTTTTCATTTTAGAATATCATATATCGTTTTTTATAAAAAGTCAATCAACGCTTTGGTAATCGGATAATATAAAAAAACATCAGTTGGAATAGCCATGAAACAGCAATGGTATATTCTTTTGAAACTACTCACAGATTTCGCCCTTTGTCGTCTGTTCACGCTTTAGCTTTCTTGATGTAGTTTTGTCAAAATCCAATGTGCGCAAACGCAGACGACGGATATTTTTTGCTGGCGGCATTGTCTTATTTATCGCAAGAACATGGGCCTTGAATACTTCTGAAACAGCATCTTTTCCGTTTGAAGAAACATATTCGGGATTAGGATATACTTCTGCTGTTATCATTCCGTCATCCTCGGCATATACAAGCACATCTCCAACCCAATCAAGACCTGAAAACTTATTTTCCAGTTCCTCAGGAGATACATTTTCTCCATTACTCAGAATGATCAGATTCTTTCTTCTGCCTGTAATATATACTCTGTTTTTCTCATCTACATAGCCTAAATCGCCTGTTCTGAGCCATCCGTCCTCTGTTAGTATTTCGGCGGTTGCTTCTTTGTTATTGTAGTAGCCCATCATGACTGATGGGCTTTTTGCCCAGATTTCACCGTCTACAATCCTTACGGTGCATCCATTCACAAGTGTTCCTACATCTCCTATATTTGTATCATCATCTTTTCCTGTAGATATTCTTGGAGAACATTCAGTCATACCATAACCCTGACATATAATATATCCCATTTCACGATATGCTTTCAATAATTCCGGGTTCAGATACGCTCCGCCGCTGTATATTCTCTTTAATCTTTCACCAAATACCCCCCTGCCGATTTCCGCCAGCGACACATCAGGTTTAACTGCGGCAGCCGCCTTAATTTTCTTGTAGATTGTATCTGCTATCATCGGCACAAGCAAAAGTGTAGTGGGCTGAAAAAGCTTGAGATTCTGAGAAATTCGCATCATTGAGTCATTAACGCATACAGTTGTTCCGTAACGCAGTCCAAGAAGTATATCACAAGTAAAACAATACACATGATGAATTGGCAGTATTGTCATAGTCACATCCTCTGTTGAACTTTCGCCGTCCTGACACATGGTATTATCAATCAGATTGCGGTGCGAAAGCATAACCCCCTTGCTTTTGCCTGTAGTGCCGGATGTATAAACAATTGCCGCACAGGACTCAGAATCAATTTTATTCCACTGCATCGGCTGATAATTTGAAAGAATCTCTGAAAGACAAAAAACTCCATTCTCATCAACGTCCTGCATAGACACATAAGTATGAATCTTAGGACAATTTGCACGTATATCCTCCAACATTGAGACATATCGCTTATCAAAAAAGAATACCTCCGCATCAGCGCGCTGCAAATGGTCACATAAGTCCTCTACACCAAGCTGTGCATCAAGGGGAACACTCACATTGCCCATGCAGGCGGTGCCGAAATAACAGGTCAGGTATGCAGCAGACGTTGCACCAATTACAGCTACATGAGTTTTGGTACCACCTGTACATTCATTCAGAAATGCTGAAACTCTACGGCAATTTTCTTTAAGCTGTGAAAAAGTTGTATCTGAAAATTCCTTGCCGCATTTCTCACGCATATAAACCTTATCGCCATATTCAGCAGCAGCCTGTACCAGAAGATCCTGCAAAGTTTTTACAGTTTCTTTATTCATCATATGCAATTCTCCCTACCCCTGAATGGACTCCAGATACGTGATAACATCACTAACTGTACGGATATTGAGCATCTCCTGCTCATCAACAGTTACATCAAGAGCTTCTTCAAGCTCCCCAAGCATACTCATAAAGTCGTAGGAGTTGAAATGCAGATCCTCTATCAAACGTGATTCTTCCGTAATATTCTCTGGTTCCACTTCAACATACTGAACGATTAATTCTTTTAATTTTTCTAACATAATAATTTCCTCCAATTTATCAAAACGCTCTTATTTGGTTCTCTAAAAACCGGAACACAAGATGAATTTCGCACATAATTATATTTGCAAGGCTTGACAACATAGCAAATAATCTTTCATAGAAATCCATCCGTGATGAAGATTGTTTAGAAATCCCCTTATACAATATCAAGAATCTCTCCGATTGTTCTTTCATAGTTTTCAATACCACAGAACAGAACACGACAAAGATAATAATACAAATATTCCATTTCATGTTCCGTAACTGCATCCTTACGATATTCAAAATGGAAATTCAGCCCATTGTCCTCTACACGGTGCATAACCGTCAGATATAACGGCTGTGCAGCAACTCCGTTTGTATACCACATACTCTTATAGGGAATATCAGGTACATCAAGTGCATTTGGATCACGCATAGACATTGGCTGATAAGTCAGACTTACACTTTCATAGCTTGCACCAGGCTGCAAATTCCAGTATTTTGCACGTTCTCTTGTGTAAGCAATGGGATCATAGTTAGCATGACGGAAAAGACGATTCAGTTTTTCCTGAATCAAATTCAATCCCTCCATAAATGTCATTTTAGGCTCCATAATTGTACGAAGCGGGAAGAAATGAATTCTCGTTCCACCCGAATTCTTTTCAAGCAGAGTGCCTCGTCTGGAAATGCAGCTCTTGACAGACACATCTTTTTCATTATCATTAAATTTAGAAAGTACCGTACGCAATCCCATCAGCAGAAGCGAACCCATTGGTACATGGTTATCCGCACAAAACTGCATAAGCTGTTCAGATGGTTCTTTTTCCAGTTTATATACTGAAATTGCAGCTTCAGGATCATTAGATACAACCATTGCACTTCTCTGATTTGGATTATTATTTTCTCTGCGCTGTGTCAGCAGTCTGCCCATACCGGTGAAATCAGTATACATCGGTTCGCTGCTCTGAATTTCCTCCATCCAGAATGTATGGTCACGCTCAAATGCTTTTGAACCTGCTTCATAAGCCAGATCCTTTTCCAATGCCTTGATATATGACTGCAGCGGCTTTGGATATTTTATACCATAACGTTTTGAACAGTAAATTTCCAGCACATCCTTATCAAATGAAATAATTGAACTGGAATCCATTGTCATGTGATCAACTTTCATATAAATACCATTGAAGCCATCAGGCAGTTTAATCATGACAATACGGTTCATAGGTGAATGAAAACGTTCAAAAGGAACTTTTGTCCAACAACGCATTTCTTCATGGGCATCCTCTTCCCTCCAGCTTGAAAAGTCACGGAATTCTATTTCACGTTCTTCAAAAGGCACGAGATACTGATAAACTGTACCATCATCATCCTTATGAAAACGCAGACGCATAGCTTCATTGCGAATATATGCTTCATAAATAGACTCACGAAGCAGATTAAAATCCACCTCCTGCTTAATGTACAAGCCTGTGCCTATATTCAACAGTTGGTGATACGGACAATATAAAACCGAATAATTGTGTATTCTTTGTGCCGAATTCAGCGGATATGCTTCAATTTTTACACCATTGAGCATAAACTCCTTCATATCGATTCCCCCTTTATTCTAAATATTTATCAATAAATTCTTTCAATGCTCCCTGATATTTCTCTTTGTCCTGATAAGTACTTGCACCATGGGCAGCGCCTTCAATTTTGAGGAGTTTTTTCGGAGCTTTACAAGCCTCATAATTCTTGTCGCTCATCCAGACAGGAACAAAATCATCCTCTGAACCATGAATAAACAGACAAGGAAGTGTATTGGTTTCTAACGCTGTAAGAGTGGAATAATCTTCAAATCCATATCCTGCTTTTTTGCGGCACATAGCTGAATTAATCTTCATTATCGGAAATTCATGCATATGATAATCACGCTTGAGAATATGTGCAAAAACATCATAAGGTGAAGTAAATGCACAATCTGCGATAATACCCTTTACAGCAGGTGTAAGTTCTTTAAATCCTGTAACCATAAGGGATGTTGTTGCACCCATAGATGTACCATGCAGGAGAATCTGTACGCCTTGTGAAAACCGTTTTTCCACATAGGAAAGCCAACTAAGGCAGTCGTATCGGTCAAGAATTCCAAATCCTACATAATCACCCTCACTCTTTCCATGGGCACGGTGATCGGGTATCAGGACATCAAATCCATGTTCATGATAAAAACGTGCACTTGTAGCAAATTCACTTATACCAATACTGGAATAACCATGGAGACCGATTACCAGCTTTCCTGTAGGATTCTCAGCAGGGAGAAAATATCCATGGAGTTTAATACCGTCCCTTGCCTTAATCGTTATTTCCTCAGGATTCTGCGCCTGAAGCCATTCGCGGTTCGGAGTTATTATTTTACGATATTCTTCCCATTTCTGAGAATCTGCCATTTCGTCAATGTCTACACGAACTCCGTCCTTTCTGGGGATTACTTTATCAAAAAGTTTTTTTGCTCCTACATAAGAGCCTGCCGCACCAAGTGTCGCCACAGCAGCAACGGCTCCAATTACAATTCCAACTGACATTTCATGTACCTCTTTCCTTTCATTCTATCACAATAATAGACATTCATATGAAATACGTCTAACTGTCTATTCTATATATTTTACCATATTTCCATTATTTATTCAAGTATTAAATATGAACAAAATAATAAAAACCATAAAATTTGTTAATTCATGGGATTCTCTAAAAATCGAAACACGAGCAGAATTCAAGGTTATTTATAAATTTATGAAATAAAATGAATGAATGTTATTGAAAAATGTTACAGTTTGAAATAAACTTCATTATACAACAAATTCGGCAGCAAATTTAGGTTGCCGTTGTTATTATTGCTTTATAATTTCTTTTCTCATCTCAATTATATCAAAAACATCAATAATGCTGTCATTGCACAAATCCTCTGCCTGCCAATCTGTTAGTGTTCCTGCACCAAGTAGAAATTTTTCAAGCATTACAAGGTCAGCTATGGTAAATTGGCTGTCTGCATTTACATCGCCTTTGATAAAATTTGATTTTAGACGGATATTATTTTCTTTCGCAT
>JAFXAJ010000092.1 GCA_017517145.1 Ruminococcus sp. | reverse complement strand
GTCTTCATTAAGACCGAGGTTGAGGATTGTGTCCATCATACCGGGCATGGAAGCACGAGCACCGGAACGTACGGAAACGAGAAGAGGATTTGTCTTGTCGCCGAACTTCTTGCCTGTAACGCCTTCCATCTTAACGATATACTCGTTAATCTGAGCCATAATTTCGTCGTTGATCTTGCGACCATCGTCGTAGTAAGCTGTGCAGGCTTCTGTAGAGATTGTGAATCCCTGAGGAACAGGAAGTCCCATATTGGTCATCTCTGCAAGGTTTGCACCCTTACCGCCGAGGATTTCACGCATATTTGCATTACCCTCGGAGAATAAATAACAATACTGCTTTGCCATTGGTATATACCTCCAATTTTAAACTTACCGGACAAGAATCTTGTCCGCTTACAACTATTATAACATATTTCGAAAAAAAATGCTATATAGAAAAAACAAAAAAATAGCAATTAATTTTCCAACATTTTGTACAAAAAAGCAATTGCAAAAGCAAAAACGCATTTTTATTGAATCAGGACGCATTTTTGCAAAAGAAAAAGCGACATCACCGACACCCTCTCAACTTTGTCAATGATAATCGCTCATTCCATTATGCTTCCGCACACCCTCAATATGCAGAAGATCGGCAGGCATAAAGCCTTTGCAGCAAAGCCTCAATCAATAAATCCGAAGTATGATTCAATAAATCCTCTCTGATTTTAGGCGATTAAACATATTATAGGCATTAATGTTTAATAACAGAGTGGCTCGTTTGAATGATACAGCTGACAGTAGTACAACGATCGGCGGAGTTTTTACCGATGGCAAATTAAGCTGCTTACCGTGTTCACAGGACACATATAAATGTATCTTCAGAAGAACCGAAGGGAAATAAGCCAGTATTTCGGCACGGAATTGCCCTTCGCTAAACTTATTATAGACTAAAGGCGGTGCAGGTGCAAGGGATAATATTGCTGCGTTTTTGAACTATATTGCTATTAAAGGTTAATTATAAAATGTTTAGTTTTTATTAATAAGTTAAATACAATTCCATATACACAGTGTATTATATTTAAGCAATCCTCACTTAAATTAAGTCGATGCTTTTTGTGCATTTCTTTCTATATCCCTATTTTGCGTTGCTTATACTTAATTAAACGAAATTGGTATATTAAAATTTGTATAATTTTTTGCTAATATCACAGATAGTAAAATATTCTTAAATTTGTATGATTAAAAGAATAAATTTTATAATATTCAGAAAAATTTCTAAGAAAATAAATATTTTTTTATTTTTACTTATTGCTTCACCAGCAAAAAAGGAGCTCGACAGCTCCTTTCTCATGCTCCATATAATCAGATGACACCGTTTGCGGCATCTTCAATCATCTTTTCGTAGTATGCCTCGGACCACTGGTGCTCAAACTGCTTGAACAGTCTCATTGCAGCACGGGCATTTTCAACTGTATTATTCAGACTCGCCTCATCTCCGGATTTAGCGCATATATACACCCCTGTAATGAGTATTTCCAGCAGCGTCGTATCATTTCGACCCTGCGGTTTGTATCCGAAACCTGTCAGCAGTCGGAATGCCGAAGTATAATGCTTGGCGGCACAATCCGAAAGGGCAAGGGCGATATACATTTCCGCTTTATGCTTAATATCAACTTTTTCGGAATATATCTGCATAAAATTGATATTCTCTGTGCGGAAATCCTCTGCGTCACGCCAGTTCCCGATTTTACTCTTATTAAGAAGTGCTTCAATACAGTAGAAAAATTTCTCCTCATTTGTCAGCTTTTTCGTCATATCCTCAAGTTTTTCAAGAAAAACAGCCTCAGTTTTATAGTCGTGAACCTTATTATAAAGCCGTGCAGCCTGTAGAATATCTCCAGCAGCAGGTTTTTTTGCGTCCAGTACAAAGTAATCGGCGTACTCCCTTGCAAGATTCGGAGTATATCCGTTGGAGCAGAAATCCGCATAAAGCTCAGTATATTTCTTGGTATTTTCACTTGATTTTTTAGCAAATGTCATCTTTCGGTGTTCACGTTCATGTTGTGCCAGCATTTTCATCTCTCCTTTTTATTTGATGCAGAAATCAGCTTTTTCACGCTGTATATTTATATTAATTTTAGCACAAATTCTAAACTTAGTCAATGTTTGTTTATAATTTCAATTCTTTTTTGTTATCATGCACAAAAACACAACTAAAAATTCTCTATTGTAATAAATTTAATTATTAAAGTATTTTAAGATTATTTAAAGATTCTATGTTATAATTGATTATGGGGAAGTTTTACCCCTAAGTATGTTTTTGGGATGGTTCAGATATGAAAATACTTGTTATTGAAGATGAAGTGCAGCTTGCAGACGCTCTCTGTGAGCTTCTGAAAAGAAATATGTACACCGCCGATGTGTCATACGACGGCATAAGCGGCCTTGATAACGCCCTGACAGGCGTATACGACTGTATTCTTCTCGATATAATGCTGCCGGGAATGAACGGTCTTGATGTTCTTAAAAATATCCGCAAGGAAAAAATAAATACGCCTGTTCTTTTGCTGACGGCAAGAAGCGAAATCAGCGACAAAATAAACGGTCTTGATTGCGGCGCTGACGACTATCTCACAAAGCCTTTTATCACCGGTGAGCTTCTTGCAAGAGTCCGTGCTCTTACCCGCCGAAAAGGTGAAATTGTTGATGAAAACAAAATCGAATTCAATGGTCTGTACCTCAATAAAAACACCTGTTCTATGATATGCGGCGCAAATGAAGTAAAACTCAGCCTCAAAGAGTACTACGTCATGGAAATGCTTATTTCAAATCCCGGACAGATTTTGCCTAAAGAACGTATTATAGAGAAAATCTGGGGCAGCGACAGCGATGTGGAATACAATAATATTGAAGTGTACATATCATTCCTGCGAAAGAAAATATCTTCTCTCTCCGCCGCCGTGCAGATAAGGACTGCCCGTGGAATAGGCTATTTTCTGGAATAAGGAGGGATATTCTTGTTCAGAAAAGTACAACTGAAATTTTTCGGCATTATTATATCCATACTTATCGCTATTTTTATAGGCGTGCTTACTTCTATAAATATTATCATGGATGTAATAATGGACCGTCAGACACATATAGTTCTACAGCAAGTTGCTGAGAATGTCGAATATAATCCACAGACAAAATCCTTTACTTTTAAAAATCCCAACAAACCTAAATTTGAAAAAAACAACATAAAACCTCCCCCTGAGAATAATCCGCCGCCTGCCACTGAAACAAGACCGTCGCTAACAACTGAAACTACTACCGCAGCAACTGTCACAACAACTCTTGTTTCAACAACAGTACGAACAGAACCGGAAACTACTCAGGAAAAAGAGGAAATAATCGAATATACAGAACCTGCGGAGGAAGTAATTCAAGATGAACCGCCTGCGGAAATTCCCACAGAAGCTCCTGTTCCCGAAACAATTCCGCCTGCGACGCCTCCTGCAGAAACTTCGCCCCCTACGGAAAATGAAATTCCACCTGAAACTCAGCAGCCTGACAAAAATTGGGGCAATCCTTTGGAAAATCCCTGTCCGCCGTGGTATCCGTGTCCTCCATGGTTTGACTGGGGAAACGGCGGTGAAAATCATGATTCACCTGATTTCGGCTCAAAAGATGATAAGCCCGATGACAAGGGCGGTATAAAGCCTGTGTCATATACATCCCGTATTCCTGTCCTTGACGGATATACAATAACTGTGAACGAGCCTGCTCCCCCTGATAACGGCAATTTTCACGATTCCAACGGATTCTCAGAACCGATGGAAGAACCTGTGCCGAAATCTCTTGGCTCAATCAATTTTTTCGTAATCATGGCGGACACTGACGGAAAATTTGCAGCTTTAGAGAATAACGACAATATAACTGAGGAAAAAGCCCAGTCGTATATAGACGAAATTATTGCTGAAAAGGATTCCGTTGGAATGACAGGCAATCTCAGCTATTGCGCTGTAAAAAAATCAAACGGCACACTTATGGTTCTGACTGACAGAACAGCCGAAATCGAAATGATGAAAAGGCTTAAACGAATTTCTCTCGTGGTCGGAATAATCAGCATGATTCTTATTTCAGCTGTGTCATATTTCCTCAGCGGAATTGTTGTACGTCCTCTGAAAGACACCTTTGAAAAGCAAAAACAGTTTATCTCCGACGCAAGCCACGAGCTGAAAACCCCTTTGACAGTTATCGCCGCCAACGCAGATGTACTGGAAGGCGAAATAGGCGAAAACAGGTGGCTGAATTACATTCATGACCAGACAGCCAGAATGAATGTACTTGTGAACGATTTACTTGTGCTGTCCCGACTTGAAAACAGCAGCCGTGACTTTATAACTGCTGATTTTGACCTCAGCCGTGCGGTGACAAATACAGCGCTGCCTTTTGAATGTCAGGCATTTGAATCCAATAAGAATTTTGTTCTCAATATTGGTGATGGAATCCATATTAACGGCAGTGAAGAACATATAAAACAAATGACAGGAATCTTCATAGACAACGCACTGAAATACTCCAAAGACGGCGGAACTGTACGTGTATCCCTTACAAAAGAGGATAACAAGGCAGTGCTTTCTGTTTATAATACAGGCAGCGGCGTTCCTGAGGAGGATGTTGAAAAGCTATTTGAGCGATTCTACCGCAGTGACGAATCAAGAGCGAGAAGCACCGGCGGTTACGGTCTTGGACTTGCTATTGCTAAATCAATTATTGACAAGCATAAATTTAAAATACAGGTAGAAAATCAGGAAGGCAGAAGTATTTGCTTTGTTGTGACTATGCAATAAAAATACAATAAAAACTATTGGAATGTTTGAAAAGAGGGGACGCTCTGCAAGAGAGAGCGTCCCCTTAAAAAATATCTTTGTGTATCTTTTTCAGCACCCTCAGCTGTTATCTCAGGAAGGGCATTACCAGTACGCCAAGAAGCATTACTCCTGCAAGAGCAAGTACAAGAATTCTCATAAGCATATTCTTTTTCGGCTTTTTGTTTTCAGTGTTCATCATTTTTCCTCCTTAATGACGCTTTTTTGTTCTTTTGCGGCGGTCAGGTGTATAATCCACGAATATATCCGCCTTTTTGCGGTTTCCGTATGCCGATTTTCTGCGGTCAGGCTTATTGAATCCCCTCTTGTCACGGCTGCGGTTTTTATCAGATACAGGCTTCTCCTTAGAGCCGCCCTTGTAAAGCTTTACTTCTACCTTGTTGCCGTTAATACGCAATGTTCCTGTGCTGTCAAGAATATAGTCCATCTCAGATTCAGGAATTTCAACAGTGGTATGAGAATCAAATATATCTATCTTTCCGAAATCCTGCCCTGACATTCCTGTAGCATCTACCAACGCTCCCAGTATAAAATTAGGAGCAATTCTCCTGTTTCTGCCAATGTTCAGGTCAATTTTTACTGTATCAGCGCCACGGCGATTACCCTTCTTCAAAGGCTTGGGCATATCAAATTCAGGCAGACTCTCGATTTCCTTTGCAAGCCGGCTGCCGATAAGTCTTGCAGCTGCCTCACGATAGTCAATTCCCCTTGCAGCAAGTCGTTCCAGAACATCTGAAACATCTGCGGAAGCAGCAGGCATTTCCTCAATTTCACGGATAAGTGACTCTGTTCGTGCTGATATAATATCTTCCTTATCAGGAAGGGGCAATTCTGTAATTTCTGCCTTTGTATAACGTGCAATATCTTTCAGGTCATACTGCTGACGGCGGCTTGTTATAAGAGTATATGCCGCACCCTTTCTGCCTGCTCTGCCCGTTCTGCCGATTCGGTGAATGTAGTATTCGTTATCCTGCGGCAGGTCATAGTTAAAAACAGCGTCAATACCGCTTACATCAATTCCTCTTGCGGCTACGTCTGTGGCAACAAGAACAGCTGTAGTCTTTGATTTAAAACTGTTCATAACCTGTGTACGCTGTGCCTGCTTCATGTCGCCGTGAAGTCCTGCGGCTCTTATACCGCTTTTTGCAAGCTCCTCTGTCAATTCATCAACCATCTTCTTTGTATTGCAGAATACCATTGCAGATTCGGGAGAATATGCCGCAAGAAGAAGTTTAAGTGCGTCTGTTTTCCTGCCCATTGCCGTCATAAACCAGTATTGGTCTATAAGCTCAACTGTACGCTGTGCTGATTTAATCTTTATCTGTACAGGCTCACGCTGATATTTTTCCGTAATCGCAAGTATTTCGGGAGGCATTGTTGCAGAAAAAAGCACCGTCTGTCTTTCTTCGGGAACATCGGCAAGTATTGATTCAATATCCTCACGGAATCCCATATTCAGCATCTCATCAGCCTCATCAAGGATTACTGTGCGAAGATTCTCCAGTTTCAGCGTGCGTCTGCGGATATGGTCCATAACTCGTCCGGGAGTGCCTATAACTATATTTGCACCACGTTTCAGCTCCATAATCTGGCGTTCCATGCTTGCTCCGCCATATACTGCACAAGCCTTCACATTTCTCTTGTATTTTGCAAATTTGCGTATTTCCTCGCAAGCCTGCATTGCAAGCTCACGGGTAGGACAGAGTATCAGCACCGCAACAGTTCTCTTGTCGGAATCTGTAATTGATTCAACGGCAGGTATGCCGAATGCTGCGGTTTTTCCCGTACCTGTGTTGGAACGGCCTATAACGTCAATTCCCTGTAAAAGCAGAGGTATACTCTCCTGCTGTATTTCCGTCATTTCTGAGAAGCCAAGCTCCTCTACTGCTTTCAGTATGTCCTGAGACAGATTTAATTCATTGAATTTCATATTATCCCTTTCTTTTATCCATATTTTCCTATTATACATCATACCATATTTTTCAGAAAAGGTCAAGGGAATTATTACAGTTATGCTTTTTTCACAACTATCTTGTTCATCGCATGGCAATGCTTTATGCCATTTTCATGTTCGTCATTGAATTTTTTGCTTTCAAACATTTTAATTTTCCAGTCTTTATAGTATTCCTTAATCTCACCGTTTTTGAATACACCTACCATGACTTCTTTTAAATCATCAGGCACAGGCTCATCGTCTGTAAATAATGCTGCAATATGATAGCCCCCTGTATTTGTCCAATTCTTTAGCAGTCTGATTATTTCAGGCTGTTTTTCCCTTTCAATAAACTGCAATACTCCATGAATAATAATCAAGTCATACTTATACTTGAATTCAAACTCTAAAACATCACATATATAAGTGTTTATTTTCAAATTATTAAGCCTTTTCAGGTAATCTATTTTCTCAATAGCGTTTTTTGATATATCAAATGCATCTACATAAAAACCCAGTTCAGCTAAATAAAGCGAATGTCGCCCGTCGCCGCAGCCAACATCAAGTATTTTCGCTCCCTTTTCCAAAAAAGGTACGATTTCTTCAACTTCTTTACTTGGATTACCAAATGTAGATTTTTCCTTATTTAAATATTCTTTTTCCCAGAATGGTTTCATATTTTCCTCCAGTCTAATAATTTGTTTGTACAATAATATAAAACAAAACCTCCGATACTTTCACATCGTAGGTTTACTGATTGCTTTGCTCAAAATAGATGACATTAAAAACGGGTATGTAATATGTTCAGTTCGATAAACCTGTTACTGTTTGTCAAGCCCTTTTTGAAAAAAATAAAGGAAAATTTTCTTGATATAGGATTATGAAAAAATGCATAACAATAAAGCCGAATAAAG
>JAFXAJ010000091.1 GCA_017517145.1 Ruminococcus sp. | reverse complement strand
GCATAAGCTTTTACACACCTTTGAAGAATGTATCTTCTCCGCCTACGTAGGTCAGCGACATATAAATCTGGAGCATATCCCTGTTAAGCTCTTTCTTAAAGCCTTCGCCTGCTATAATATTGCGGATTGAACCGCTGCAAAGGAGATTTCCCTCATCAGTAACATAGTAGTAAAAAGGCTTTGTGCCAAAATGGTCACGCATAGCAAAAATCTTTTCGCCGTCCCAAAGGCAGAATGCAAACATTCCGTAAAGATGTTCGCCCATATCTCTGCCCCACTTCTCATAAGCAGCAGAAATTATTGCATTTTCACGACTTTCTCTGTCAAGAGTATTGTCGATTCCAAGCTCTGTGCAAAGCTCTCTCCAGTTTCTGATATGTCCTCTGTACTCACGAATTTCAGTCATATAGTCCTCCTCTTAGCTATTTTCAAATACCTCACGTTCATATATCATAGGTCTTGACATGAGTTTCTTCATTGCGTTCTTTATTTCACCGCCATTAAACAGAACCTCGTTGAGCTGCTCTGTTATAGGCATTTCAACGCCAAGCTTTTTCGCCAGTTCATAGGCGGTATGACAGCACCAGTAGCCTTCAACCGTACCTACCTGACGCACTGCTTCTTCAGGGGAAATTCCCTCGCCGATAAGCTTACCTGCACGGGCATTTCTGCTGTGGAGACTTGTGCAGGTAACAATGAGGTCGCCCAGTCCCGTCAGTCCGCCGAAGGTCAGCGGATCAGCTCCTGCTGCAACGCCAAGACGCATTATCTCATGCATACCTCTCGTCATAAGAGCCGCCTTTGTGTTGTCGCCATAGCCCATACCCAGACATATTCCGCAGCAAAGAGCAATGATATTTTTCAGTGCTCCACCCAGCTCACAGCCGATAACATCATCGTTGAGATAAATTCTCAGCCTGTCACTGCCCAGCTGTTCCTGAATATACTTTGCTGCCTCTTTATTTTTAGATGCCGCAACTATAGCTGTAGGAATTGAACGGGCAACCTCCTCTGCATGAGAAGGACCTGACAGCACCACAAATTTATCTGTTTCCAGTTCTTCCTCAACAACCTGACTGAGCAGTTTCAGACTGCCCTCCTCAATGCCCTTTCCGGAATTGACAATGACCATATCCTTTGTGACATAAGGCTTTGCAAGCTGTACAACAGGACGAAGAAAGCTTGAAGGTATACCAAAAATAAGAATATCACATTCTGAAACACAGGAAATATCGCTTGTGAGATGAATTTCAGGGGGAATTGCCACGCCGGGCAGTTTCTTGATATGTTCTCCTTTTAAACGTATATCATCAATTTCTTCCTGAAACTTTGACCACACCGTTACATCATGTCTGCCTGTCTTGAAAGCTGTAATTGCAAGACTAAGACCAAAGCCTCCTGAACCGAGTATTACTATATTCGCCATCTGATATACCTCCCTTTCTGCCGTTTTTATTTATTGAATTTAAAAGTAAATTTGCTTTCTGTGCCTGCCTTGAGACGCTCAATATTTGAACGGTGCATATATACAACCATTCCTGCCATAGGTATGCACAGCAGCATATAAAGCAGACTTCTTCCGAAGCCTACGCTGTCAACAATAAGCGAAATAAAGAAAATTGCTATGGGCGCATATAATGCACCGAATACAGATGAAAGTGAAACGTATTTCGTAATTGCCAGTACCGCAATGAAAATTGCAAGAAGTATCAAAAATACTCTCGGATCAATGGGAATAAACGAAGCCACTCCCACAAGTACGCCCTTACCGCCCTTGAATCCGTAGTATAACGGAAAAACATGACCGATAATAGCAAAGAATCCTGCAATAAATCCGATGTATTTAACCTCATTATCAGGAACAAAGCCTGCTTTGAGGAGACTTGCAGCAAGCTGTGAAAGCCATACAGCAACAACTCCTTTGAGAAGGTCGCCGGCAAGTGTAAGTCCTGCACAGGCAGGGCCGAAGCAGCGATATGTGTTTGTAAGACCGGCGTTTCCGCTGCCAACTTTTCTTATATCCCTGCCTTTCATAAGCTTTACAACAATTATGGAAAAGTTAAAACTTCCAATAAAATAGCCTAATGCTGCGGCTATTAACAATGCAATAATTACTTTCATTACTTATCATTGCCTCCTCTTTCACGGACTATAAACCGTACCGGCGTACCTTCAAGACCGAAGGTTGAACGGATCTGATTTTCAATATATCTTCTATATGAAAAATGGAAAAGATCTGCTCTGTTTACGAATGTTACAAAAGTAGGCGGTTTAGTGGAAGGCTGAGTCATGTAATATATTTTCAGTCTTCTGCCCTTGTCTGAGGGAGGCTGAACCCTTGTAGTAGCGTATGCAAGAACATCGTTCAACATTCCTGTTGATATTCTCATGCTGTTCTGGTCGTTTGTATATTTTATGAGCTCATACAGCTTATTTATGCGCTGACCTGTCTTTGCAGAAATAAATACAAAGGGAACATAAGACATAAAGCTGAAATCATTTTCAAGCTTTGTGCGGAATTCCTGCATTGTCTTGCCGTCCTTTTCAACGAGATCCCATTTATTTACAGCAACAACACAAGCTTTTCCCTGCTCATGGGCATATCCGGCAACCTTTGAATCCTGCTCTGTAAAGCCCTCTGTTGCGTCAAGCATAATTACGCACACATCTGAACGGTCAACAGCCATATATGCTCTGAGAACGCTGTAATGCTCTACTTTTTCAGTAACCTTTGATTTTTTGCGTATACCTGCGGTATCAATGAAAACAAATTTTCCGTATTCGTTTTCTATAACGGTATCCGTTGAATCACGAGTTGTACCGGCAATATCGGAAACAATAACACGTTCCTCGCCTGCAATTTTATTTATAAGGGAGGATTTTCCCGCATTGGGCTTTCCGATAACAGCTACCTTGATAAATTCGTCGTCGTACTGTTCTTCATTGGAATCGGGCAGCAGCTTATATACTTCATCCAGCATATCGCCTGTACCATGTCCATGTACAGAGGATACAGGGAAAGGTTCGCCAAGTCCTAAATTATAGAACTCATAAAGCTCCAGCGGAGGTTCTCCGAGACTGTCAACCTTGTTTACACAAAGAATTACAGGTTTGCCGCTTTTTTGCAGCATATCGGCAACAGCATAGTCATCAGCTGTAACGCCGCAGCGGATGTCAGTCACGAGAATGATAACATCAGCTTTATCAATAGCAAGCTGTGACTGACGGCGCATCTGAGCAAGAATAATGTCATTGCTTTCAGGCTCAATACCGCCCGTATCGACTACCATAAACTGCTTGTTGCGCCATTCGCACTTTGAGTAAATACGGTCACGGGTTACACCGGGGGTATCCTCCACAATTGAAAGACGCTGACCGATAAGCTTGTTGAACAGTGTGGATTTTCCTACATTAGGTCGTCCCACAACTGCAACTATAGGTAATGCCATAAATTAACATCTCCTTTCATATTCCAAGAATGGCGTCAAGTAATTCGTATCCGTCATTCTGAGTTGTTTTAATTTTTATATCAAGTTCCTTTTCAACATCGGAAACTGTTAAATCGTCAAGAAAAATTTCGCTGTTCTGCATAAGCATAGAGGAAGAAATCAACAATTCTGTGCCGTTATCTCTGCCTTTCAGCTGAGAAATCAAATCTCCTGCTGTTATAAGCCCTGTAACAGTTATAGTATTGCCAAAAAAGTCGTTGCGTATAGGTACAACATCACATTTCAGCCCGCTGAATTTATTTTCAGCCATTTCAGCCAGATTCCTTATTACAGAATAAGGACAATAACCGGTTGCAATTGTTACATGGCGGATTTCACCGCTGTATTCCGCAGTTTCAAGAGCGTCTGTAAACTCATCTATAAGTGTTCTGAGTATTCCTACACCGTTTTCATACTGCGGAAAATCCTCATAATACTCCATGTCAGGCAGTTCACGTTCAGCTGTCAGGAAAAATTCATCAGAGGGAAAAACGACTCTTGTATTATATTTTTCAAGAAACTCCTGCTGAAATTCTTCTATAATATCAATGGTTTCACCTGCTGAAATTTTGTCAAACGTTTTAAGAGGATAGAGATTTTCTCTGTATTTCGTTATTCCTACAGGTACAACAGCCATACTGCTTATATTCGGCATAAGCTCTCCAAGGTCACGGAGAGTCCTGCGCAGTTCATCTCCGTCATTGAGATTCGGACAGCAGACAACCTGACAATTAAGGCTGATTCCGTTTTGCGCCAATTGACGGATAAATTCAAGCTTTTCACCGGCGAATCTGTTACCCATCATTTTAACACGCAGGTCAGGATTTGTTGTGTGAACAGAAACGTTGATATTAAGCTTCATTTTGATAATTCTGTCAATATC
>JAFXAJ010000090.1 GCA_017517145.1 Ruminococcus sp. | reverse complement strand
TAATACTGATTAACTGATATATTATGCTTTTAACAAAAAACATAAAATATAATTAATCATACATTTTGTATATAATATTGCAGTAAAATAAAAAAGGATGATATTTCATATTGAAACATCATCCATATTATATTAATTTATGGTTTAATCCACTGATTTCAGTGACTCTGCCATGTTTATACGTTCAAGTTTAATCTCCATAAACAGATTTACTATAATATTGAATATAAACGTCAATACAATACTGTAAATATAACTCATTGGCAGAATTATTGTGCTGAAATCTACAATATCTACCTTTATCTGCGATATTACAAAGCTGTGCAAGGGTATACCCATAAGAATTCCTGCAGCAATTCCGACAGCTGTCAGAAACAGATTTTCACGCAGTACATAAGCTGATGTTTCACGGCGGAAAAATCCAAGAACTTTTATCGTTGCTATCTCACGAGTTCGTTCTGTAATATTTATGTTTGTCAGGTTATATATTACAATAAATGCAAGAGCTGCCGCACATACTATAACAAGCAGTACAATATAATCCAGACTACTCATCATCTCTGCCATTCGGCTTCTTGTGTTTTCATATAATTCGATTGATACAACTCCGCTGCTTTTTGTTATTGCAGCTCCCACAATTCCCTCATCACTGTCCTCATGGAAATTTATGAAGGCTTTGTTAAACTTACAGTCTTCTCCAAGCTGACTTTCGTATGTCTCTGCACTGAAATAAACAGGATTATATGTATGATTTTCAAATACTCCTGCTACTTCCAGATGCAGTTCTTTCATATCAGAGTTGCGCAAGGTTATTTCATCGCCTATATTTACACCATATCTGTCAGATATACTATGACTTACCAATGCCTGATTTTTTTCAGGATATGAAATACTGTTTCCATCCATATCACGAAACGCTATAAACTGAGACATATCTTCAAAATTCTCAGCAACTTCAAGGTCTACACTTTTTACCCTGTTTCCGTAAAGAAGATCCCATGAACTATGATGAAGCATAAGATGATTTTCAGTTTTCTCGGTCAGCATATCATTTACAGCTTTAGTTTTTTCTGAATCAAAAAATACTGCGCCATCTGCAATTTGTATTTCGCCGTACTGAGTATCAGCAAATCCTGCTATGGAATCTTTTAATCCAAAACCCGTGAGAAGAAGTGCTGTACATCCGCCAATACCAACTACCATCATAAAGAATCTGCCCTTGTATCGGAAAATATTTCGTATTGACACCTTATGCAGGAATTTCAGCCTTTTCCATATAAACGGCACATATTCCAGAAATACCCTTTTTCCTGCTTTCGGAGATTTCGGGCGCATCAGACTTGCTGCTGTTTCTCCAAGCTCTACACGACAGGAAATCCATGTTGTACCTAATGAACAGACAAGAGATACCGCCAACGCAGCTGCTCCAAGCTTCCAGTCAAAATAATACGGCATATCAAGCGGAATATACATAAGCTTATATGTCATCCATATAATTGACGGAAACAGCTTTGTTCCGATTGTAAATCCGGCTACACATCCAATAACAGATGCTGTTCCGCTGTAAAACATAAACTTTCCCATTATTGAGCTTTCAGAATATCCCAGAGCCTTGAACATACCAATTTGTGTACGCTGTTCCTCTACCATTCGGCTCATTGTTGTCATGCATACAAGTGCTGCTACAAGTATAAAAAATACAGGGAATACTCTTGCAACCTGCTCAACAATCTCAGAATCATTTTCAAATAGAGCATAGCCTATGTTGGTATTTCTGTTCAGAAGATATACTGATGGTGATTTCATATCTGCTATCTTTTTTTCAGCATCTGCAATTTTGCTTTCGCCTTCAGCAATTTTTTCGTTGAACTCAGCCATGCCGTTGTTGTATTCGACTTCTCCGGCTTCAAGGTCAGCCAGTGCCTTTTCATACTCTGCCAATCCGGCGTTATAGGATTCCTCTGCCTCTCTGAATTCAGGTGAATCTTCCCCCACGTATGCTTTCAACATATCTATATCTGATTTAGCTACGTCAAGTTCAGATTTTGAAGCTTTCAGTTGTTCTTTTCCGTCAGCTATTTCCTTTGCTGATTTGTCAAGCTCTGCCTGTCCGTCAGCACGATTTTTTTCAAGTTCCGCTTTAGCATCGGCAATTTCCGTTTCTGCTTCATTTTTGATAGAATTATAATGATTCAGTGCAATTTTTTCTGCAATATTCTCCCACGGTTCATTTTTTGCTTCTATATAATTGTTGTATTCCTCTGAATACATAAGCAAGTCATGGTTGAAACTGATATACACTTCACTGTAATACTCAGTGTCAAAAGCTTCTTTCGGAAGATATACAAAGCCATGCACTGTACCATTTCCCAGCGAAGTTGTGCCACGCTCATGATTTATATAATAGGACGAATCCACAAGAGCTGTTATTGTATACTCCTTTTGTCCAAGCATTTCCAGCGTTGAAGAATTGTTGCTGTCATGGACAACGATTGTATCGCCTATTTCAAATCCTCTGTTATTTTCAGCAGCACATTCATTGGCAGCTACAGGAAGAACTCCTTCCACCAGCTCAATGCCATTAATCTTCTCAGGCATTAAATGGGTTTTCAAAACAATTTCGTCAATTGTTCTGTCTGGAGATGTATATATAACATCAAGAGAAATACTTCCCTCTGCATACAGTACATCAGGCTGATTTGCAAAATCTGAAACGCTTTCTTTGCTCCATCCTACAGTAGAAACTATGCGATAATCATGAAAGTTTTTCTCTTTCAAAAAGGTGTTCATCATACTGACCATTGCAGGAGTAGTTTCTCTTACACCTGAGAAAAATCCGACACCAAGAGCTATTATTGCCAAAATAGCGGCAAATCTGCCAAAGGTATTCCGTATTTCTCGTAAAGTTGTTTTTCTCATTGAACGAGCCATCACATCACCACTCTATATCAGCAACATCAACGATATTGTCGTTGATGCGCATACCTGATACCTTTCCGTTTTTAACGGTTATTATCCTGTCAGCCATTGCAGACAATGCTGAATTATGAGTGATAACAACAACTGTCATTCCTGTTTTCCGACAAGTATCCTGTAACAATTTCAATACTGCTTTTCCTGTATTGTAATCAAGTGCTCCTGTGGGTTCATCACATAGAAGCAGCTTAGGATTTTTTGCCAGTGCTCTTGCTATTGCAACTCGCTGCTGTTCACCACCTGAAAGCTGAGCGGGAAAATTCTTCATGCGTTCTTCAAGACCTACCTGTTTGAGAACATCCGCTGCGTCAAGGGGATTACGGCATATCTGTGACGCAAGTTCTACATTTTCCAGAGCCGTCAGATTCTGTACAAGATTGTAAAACTGAAAAACAAATCCGACATCGTGTCTTCTGTATGCAGTAAGCTGCCGTTTGGACATCTTTGAAATATCTGTCCCATCAAGAGTTACGCTGCCGCTCGTCAGGGTATCCATTCCGCCAAGAATATTCAGAATAGTTGTTTTTCCTGCGCCCGACGCACCAACAATAACACAGAATTCACCTTTTTCAATTACAAAATCAGCACCGTTAAGCGCATTTATTTTCGTTTCACCTGTTTTATATGTTTTCTTTACGTCTTTGAATTCTACGTATGCCGACATTTACAGCTCCTTTCCGTTATTCAGCCTCTGCAAAAGAATCTTCTGCACCTTCGTACTGTTTCAGCATCTTAGCACTGAGTGCTATCATCTGCCATTTTCCATCTTCTGTGCAGACAAAACAGGCTGTTTCCTCAGATTCCTCACGACTATCAGCACCCTCTACACAGTATTTGAAATTCACTTCGTAACCATCTGTCAGATTTACATCGGTATTCAAATCGTAATATGTATACTTGTAGCAAAGTTCTGCCAGTTTAAGCTGTTCTTCAGTAAGCTTTGCATTATGGATTTCATTTACAAATGAAGCTTTCGGGTCCGCACCATAAAGCGTCGTCCACTGTTCCATAGTCATTGTAATATCCATATCTGTGGCATTTACAAATTCTTCATATCTCTCAACATTCTTCATTGCATCAATATAACACTGCGGAGTTACTGCTGCAATTATTTTTTCGGGATTTCCTTCATTGAATCCATCAAAATAATCAATAAACGGCTGTATTACTTCCTGTGGTGCAGGAGTATTTTCAGCAGCTTCAGTTGATGACTCCGTGCTGCTCTCTGTCGTATTCTCAGTGGTTATATTTTCAGTAACAGGCTGCACATTGCTGTCATCGGTTTCACCTGAACAGCCAAAAGCAGTCAGCATAATCGCTGAAAGTACGGCAAAAGCTATTATATTTCTTTTTTTCATGTTTTCTCCTTATATTGCCCCGAATGCCTGTTTAAGAGCAGATACGGGAATAATTTCTATATCATAATCATCCGGATTTACAGATACTGCATTCTGTTTCGGAATAATCACCTTTTCAAAACCCATACGTTCAGCTTCACGGATTCGCTGGGAAACATGAGAAACAGATCTTATTTCTCCCCCAAGTCCTATTTCGCCAAATGATATGATTTTTTCGTTTATTGGCTTATCCATAATTCCTGAATAAAGCGCCATGGCAACAGGTAAATCTGCTGCCGGTTCTTCAAGTCGGAATCCTCCGACTATATTAAGGTATATATCAAGGCTACCCATGAATATCCCAAGACGCTTTTCAAGGACAGCTATAATTATGCTCAGTCGGTTGAAATCAAAGCCTGTCGCCATTCGTCTTGGTGCGGAATAACTTGTCTTTGCGGCAAGCGCCTGAACTTCCGCAAGAATCGGGCGTGTTCCTTCCATAACACAGGCTACACAAGTTCCTGATACATTAAGCGGACGTCCTGAAAGCAGCATCAGAGAAGGATTTTCCACTTCTGCAAGTCCTTTGTCCTGCATCTCAAATACACCGATTTCGTTTGTAGAGCCAAAACGGTTTTTTACTGCTCGCAGCAGACGATAACTCTGATGACGCTCTCCTTCAAAATACAGCACAGCGTCTACAATATGTTCCATAACCTTAGGGCCTGCTATTGCGCCGTCCTTGTTGACATGACCTACAATGATTATTGGAATTTCCTGTTTTTTTGCAGTATGCATAAATAAATTGGAACATTCCCGCACCTGTGTAAGACTGCCTGGACTGGATGAAATACGGCTTATGCTCATTGTCTGCACTGAGTCAATTATTGCTATATCGGGAGCGCAGGACGCTATTGTTTCAGCAACTGCTTCCGCGTCGGTAGCTGTAAGTATATACAAGTTTTCGGAATCAACCCCAAGACGGCTTGCACGGAGTTTAAGCTGTCTCGCTGATTCCTCGCCTGAAACATAGAGTACAGAATGATTTTCACCAAGATACTGGCATATCTGCAAAAGCAGCGTACTTTTTCCTATACCAGGTTCACCGCCAAGAAGTACAAGTGAACCTTTGACAAGTCCGCCGCCCAGAACACGATCAAGCTCTCCGATACCGGTATTGTAACGCACATCGGTGTCGTCTCCTATATCCGAAAGTTCAAGAATATTCTCTGAAAGATCAGGAATTGTATAGGAAGAATTACCTGTATTTCCGTCAGAAAGCTCCTCCTCCATTGTATTCCATGAACCACATGAAGGGCAGCGTCCGTTCCACTTTGAACTTTCGCTGCCGCATTTGCTGCATACATATATATAACGTGATTTTGCCATATCAATCAAATACTGCGGATAATCCGCTTTCGCTGATGAGATACTTTCTGCCTGTAACTGCTATGCTGTCAGATTTTTTGTACTCATCTGCTGTAAAACCTGAATTTGCAATACTCCAATAGGTACTGTCAGCGCCTTTGTCCTCGAAGAATACATAATGTTCTGCATCAAAGCTGAAAACACCATTCTTTCCGTAATTTCCGTCCATTGCTACAAGATTTTCATTTGAAAAATAGTAAACCGTACATGAAGATTCATCGGCTTCTCCATGAGATATTATCAATTCAGCTATTTTATCTCCGTTGAGGTCGCAGAAATCAAAAGCTGCATTTCTTCCCTCTGTCAGTGCGTTTGTCATTTCAGTTTCAAGCATCTCACGACAGAGTTTTTTCTGCCCTGATGAAAGAGTATCCTTCCAGCATTCAGCATATCGAATTGCATAATTTACAGCGGCATCGCCCATTGTATAACGTCTGCCTGCTTCAATAAGAGAAATTCCCGTATACGGCGCAAGCTCTTTTTCATAATCAGCAAGGGAAACATTTTCACCATTTATTTCATGGTATATTTCCGCACCGAGAGAAGCAGAATCGGAATTATCACTATATGAAAGAGTATTGTTGAATGAACCGTTGCTGAAATTTAGTATTTTCCCCAGCACAAAGCCGTTTCCAAGGTATTCATCCTTAATTACATTTACTTCGGGATTATATGAAAAACATCCGCTGTTTCCTGCCTGAAGAATTTCAGTTAACTTGTCCTCAACGAAAGTATAAATTGTACACTTAGTAGGTGTATCATCGTTGGGCGATATTATAAGTTCGGGAGAACCGTCACCTGTAACATCGAATATATCAAAAGCTGATTTTTCAGAATACTCTTCTGAATTTTTAAATTCCCCGATTTTCTTTTCATAAGCATCCTGCCAGCTGAAAGTTATACTTTCAGGATCTTTTCTTCCTGATAAAATTGATTCAGATGACGAAGCACTTTTTTTGTCAGAACATCCCGTAAAAGCTGTTGCAGCTGCTGCCGCTAAAAAAATCATGCATATTTTTTTCAATTTAATCCCTCCAAGATTATGATAAGAAAGTTTTGTATGAGTATAATATGTCAACTTATATTTTACCATGAATGTAACTTTATGTCAAGACAGCGAATTGCAAGTAATAATGTTGTGCATAAGCTGTTTTTTTGGTTTAATTTCAGCTTTTTTCACATACATTTCACATGAAGCACGGTTTGGTAAATAATATCCCCTTATTGCAGTTACGGGCTTCCCGTAAGTATGCTCTAAGGGGATGGTATCAGAACAATGGAGCAACGAATTTCAGAATCTGCCCCGTTATTTTATAGTATAACTTTTCCTTTTTGATTGTATCGAATGTGACTTCACGGCATTCTGTCAGAGTCTTGAAAAAATCAGCTTCAATCTGGGGAATACAGCTTGTACGATACATATATGCAGCACATTCAAAATGATGATACAGACTGCGGTAGTCGAGATTTATTGTTCCCACAACTGCTTTTTCATCATCACATACAAAAACTTTTGAATGAACAAAACCGGGCGTATATTCATAAAGTCTTACCCCCGCTTTTATAAGTTCACTATAATGCGTCTTGGCAAGGGCAAAGGCACTTTTTTTATCCGGTATTCCGGGAAGGATTATTTTAACATCAATTCCCCTCTGCGCCGCATATTTTATTGCATTTTTCAATTCGCCGTCAAGTATAAGATAAGGTGTCATTATATGCACGTAACTTGTAGCACGATTGAGAATGTCTATATATACATTTTCTCCTACCCTCTCGTCGTCAAGAGGACAGTCACCATAAGGCATTACAAATCCGCTGCATTTTTCGGATGCAGCAGGTTGAAGCCATTTGTCCCATTCAGGTTCTTTTTCAGAGATATTCCACATCTGTAGAAACATCAGTGTAAAGCTGCGTACTGCGTCACCCTTCAGCATAACAGCTGAATCCTTCCAGTAACCAAATCGCTCACGGCGGTTAATGTACTCATCAGCAAAATTAATTCCTCCGGTAAAGGCTGTTTTGCCGTCTATAACAAGAATTTTTCTATGGTCACGATAATTGTAATACGTGGATAAAAACGGTGTAATAGGTGCAAAAGCCTTGCATTTTATTCCAAGTTCAGCCATGCGTCTGGGATATTTATGATTTAGAGTTGACATTTCACACATTCCGTCATACATTACCCTGATTTCTACGCCTTCTGCTGCTTTTTTCTTTAATTTTTCAAGAATTTTCCCCCACATATATCCTTCATCAATTATAAAATATTCCATAAATATAAACTTTTCCGCTTTTTCGAGCTCCTCCAGTACGGCTGCAAATTTTTCTTCGCCGCAGGTGAAAAAAGACGTTTCAGTATTCATATATATGGGAAAACAACCTGTACGGCTGACATATCGGCATAAATCATCTGTTCCTGAACAAGTAAGCTGAACGTCTGTCATAACAGTTTTATCCTGTGGTATAATGTTTTTTGTCTCTTTTATAATCTGTCCTACACGCTTTTTTATTGCATAGTGACCAAAGTCAGTTTGTGTCAAGACAAATAATATTGTACCAGGTACAGGAAATAAGAAAAATATTATCATCCATGTCAGCTTTGCTGTGGAATCCATTTCGCAGTTGAATAGCCATATAATCGAAAAAGCTGTTACTAATCCGAATAATAAATTAAAATACGGCGTAGTTTCTTCAAAATGGATATACATTGATGCAAGAATGAATATTTCAAGGGAAAACAATAGTAATATTATGAAAAATCGGCTGAAAACAAGCTTGAATATTCCCTTTTTCTGCTTGGGTATAAGACGCATTATCCCATCATCCGGAATTTTTCTTTTAAACATTTCTACCTCTCAATATAATAATTTTGCACCGCTGTTTCTGATACTCATAATATGTGTGCTGCCTTCACCGAAAACACCTTCTAAAATATCAGTGAAGCCATTTACCATGTAATCAGGAACAATAGCAAGTATTTTTCCACAGCTATGAATTCGTACTGCTCCGCCGCCTCTCAGAAATCGCTTGCAAACTGCAAGGGCAACCATGGCAGGATAAACTTCCGGAAACTTCTCAGAATTAATACTACTGATACGCATTGCAGATGAATCTCCGGATTCATTGACAAGTTTCAGAAATTCGTTAAAACATCCGCTTTCAAGGCAAATTTTTTCTTCCTCAATTCTATGATTGCCTTCTAAAAAACACATAGTACTCAATACGGCACTGTCACCGCATTTACGGCGTATTTCAGCTATATTACTGTAAAAATACTCATCATCAGCTTCGCTAAGATATTCAACTCCCAATGCATCCGAAACAGATTTTATATCACCTGCTGACTTTTCATGTTCGTCAGAATAATTTTCAGAATTACTGCCTGCGTTGATAAAACACAAAGAATATCCGCAATCTGAAAAATCTATATTTATTTTTTCAATTAAAGGATTTTCAGTTTCTTTCAGATTAAACGCTGTAATCCCACCTGTAAGACAGGTAAGCTGATTAATCAAACCATAATTTTTGCTGTAGTATTTTTTTTCAGCACATTGACATATTTTAGCGATTTCAAATATATCCAAATCAACTTGATTGTAATGAGAAATAATTTTAGCTAAAAGAACTTCAAAAGAGGTTAATATAGAAAATCCATATCTATTTGGAATATCGGAAGTTATGTACGCATCAAAACCGCAGATTTTATGCTGTTTTTTTTCAAATTCAGAAATTATTCCACCCGCAAGAGCAGAAAATGTGCCTGTTCCTGCCGTAATATCTGACAAATCAATTTCTGTCAAGCCATTTTCTTCAAAATATAAACGGATTATATTTTCCCTGTTAATAGCACATATTGCCAGTAGGTCAGAAGTTACAGCTGCTGAAAGAACTTTTCCATAATGCTTCTCTGTATAATTTTCGTCTATTTCAACTTGTGCAGGAGCAGAGAAAACGTTTATTTCATTATTTAATGGAAATTTTTTTGAGAAGTTTTCTGCTGCACTGAGGTATCTTACCCTCTGACGCAATTTTTCTCTGTCATTTTTACGGTATATCTGCAAAAAAAGCTTGTCCATCATGCCGTTGCCAATCATATTTGTCATTTCTGAAATTGTCATATTATCGCCTCCCTTATAAGTATACCATTTTATTATATACCTTTATCTCCATTTGACAAGCAGTTTTTCGGTACAATTTCTTTCTCAATTCACGTTTCCGGTGTTCTTGCAGACAAAATCTTCAGTTGCAAAATCTGTTTT
>JAFXAJ010000089.1 GCA_017517145.1 Ruminococcus sp. | reverse complement strand
CTCACGTTCAAGAAATGACCAGGTAGCAGTTGACCTCAGACTTTATCTCCGTGACGAAATAGCTGAAATTTCCGATATGATTAAGAAGCTTATTTCCGCAATTATCGTTATGGCTAAGGAGCATACAGAAACAGTTATGCCCGGCTATACTCACTTGCAGAGAGCTCAGCCCATAACATTTGCACATCACCTTATGGCTTATGTGTGGATGCTTCTCCGTGACCTTGAAAGATTGCAGGATGCTGCAAAGAGAATGAATTTCTGCCCTCTCGGCTGTGGTGCTCTTGCAGGTACTACCTACAAGACAAACCGCCAGCAGACTTCTGAGCTTCTCGGCTTTACTGCTCCCATGGAAAACAGCCTTGACGGCGTTTCTGACCGTGACTATTGCGTGGAGCTTAACTGTGCCCTGTCACTTCTTATGACTCATCTTTCACGCTTTTCCGAGGAAATAATTCTCTGGTGTTCATGGGAATTCAAATTCGTTGAGCTTGATGACGCATTTGCTACAGGTTCATCAATTATGCCCCAGAAGAAAAATCCTGATGTTACAGAGCTTATCCGTGGAAAAACAGGCAGAGTAAACGGAAATCTTGTAACTCTCCTCACAATGATGAAAGGACTCCCCCTTGCATATAACAAGGATATGCAGGAGGACAAGGAAGCTATTTTCGATACTATCGACAATGTAAAGCTTTGTGTTAAGACATTTACTCCCATGCTTGCGACTATGCGTGTACTCAAAGATAATATGCGCAATGCTGCTGCTAAGGGATTTATCAACGCTACAGACTGCGCTGACTATCTCGTTAAAAAGGGTATGCCTTTCCGTGACGCTTATAAAATTACAGGTACTCTCGTTGCTGAGTGTATTGCAAAGGGACTTACTCTTGAAACTCTGCCCCTTGAAGAATATGCAAAGATGACAGAGCTTTTCACCGAGGATGTTTACGAGGCTATAAGCCTTGACACCTGCGTTAAGGAGCGTAAGTCATACGGCGGTCCTTCTCCTGACGCTGTAAAGGTGCAGATTGAAGCTGCCGAAAAGGAGCTTGAAAGACTTTCATGAAGAAAAAGGATTTTATATTTACTATAGGACTTTGTATGCTTATGGGTGTAATCTGGGTTGTGGGCGAGCTTGTAATGGGCTTGTGGATTGCCGTTAAGCCCTCCGCCCATATCTTCTGGATGGCAGGAATCGTCATAGTTACCCTTGGGGTGAATATCTGGCATTCCTTCAAAGAGGATGAATCAGATTTATCTGACCCGAAAAGGGCGAAATATCAGCGAAAAGTCGAAAAAAGAAAAAAGAAAAAGGAGTAATGCTGTATGGCAGTTAAAGTATATATAGATGGTCAGGAAGGAACTACAGGACTTAAAATTCTGGAGCGCTTCGAGGGCAGAAACGACATTGAGCTTATTCGTATTTCCGAGGAAAAGCGTAAGGATTCCGCAGAAAGAGCAAGACTTATCAACAGTGCGGACTATGTTTTCCTCTGCTTGCCCGATGAAGCTTCAAGAGAGGCTGTATCCTTTGTGGATAACGACCATGTTCGTATAATTGACGCATCAACGGCTCACAGAACAAATCCCGACTGGGCTTATGGTTTCCCTGAGCTTTCTGCGGAGCACAGAGAGAAGATTTCAAAATCAAACAGAGTAGCTGTTCCCGGCTGTTATGCAAGCGGATTTGCTTCAATTGTATATCCCCTTGTGAATAACGGTATAATTCCCGCTGATTTTCCCGTTTTCGCCTATGCAACATCAGGCTACAGCGGAGCAGGCAAAAAGGCTATTGCAGTGTACGAGGGCGAGGATAAGCCTTTCGAGTTCAACAGCCCCCGTCAGTATGCCCTTTCACAGCAGCATAAGCATCTTCCCGAAATGAAAGCTGTATCGGGACTTGAATATACTCCTATGTTTAACCCAATTATATGCGATTATTTCAGCGGAATGGTTGTATCAGTGCCCATTCAGACACGTATGCTTGCGGATTCCGTAACAGCGGAGCAGATTCACGCTATGTATGAAAAGCACTATGTAGGCTCAAAAATGGTTGAGGTTATGCCACTTATGAGTATGGAGGAGCAGAAGTCATTCTTCCTTGCTTCAAATACTCTCAGCGGTGTAAACAAGCTTCAGGTGTTCGTTTTCGGAAACGACGAGCAGATTCTCCTCTGCGCAAGACTTGACAATCTGGGCAAGGGCGCAAGCGGTGCAGCTGTTCAGTGCCTTAACATCATGATGGGAATTGACGAAACTACAGGACTTGTCTGAGGTGTGAAAAGTGGCTGACGATAAGAAACTAAAAATGAATGATGCGCTGTACTATATTGGTATAACAGCTGTGGCTGCGGCGTTCTGCTTTTTCGGATATATGAAGCTGTCAGATACTGAGCTTTTCATATTTGACAGAATTATAGGATGTTACACAATATGCTTTACGGCAGTGCTGTCATTTCTTGGTATCCGTGTATGGATGATATACAGCAAGTCAAAGAAGTTCGCCTATCAGACTATTCTCATGATAATTGCAGCTGTTGTAGCGGCGGTATGCCTTATAAACAGTATTGCCGAGGACAGCAGGAAATCAAAAACAAGAGATGTGCTGAATATTGTTGAGGGAACTGACGTTTTTCTCTGCGAAGATGTGGAAAAAAGCGGTCATACCCGAATTGATGTATACCGTGTGCGGAACAGGCTTGCAAAGAAAATCGGGGAGATTGACGAGCGCTATTTCTCTGTGCGCTGTGTTGCAGAGGATACATATACCTACAATGTAAGCGATGATTATTCAATTATAAATATAAACTGTCATTACGGAACTTACGGCAATGAAATGATAAGTCTGAATCCTGCCTTTGATACAGGAGTTATGACATATTCCTTTGTTCTGGACTGATTTGAAAGGGTTATCATTATGAATTTTAAGAAAATCGGAAACGTAAACTTTGTTGAGGGCGGAGTATGTGCCGCAAAGGGCTTCAAGGCTAACGGCATACAGTGCGGACTTGCACACAAGCCTCTCACTTCTACAGAGGAAAATTCAGCGGCATCAAACAATGCACTTCCCTCTGCAAAGAAGAAAAATGACCTTGCGCTTATTGTTGCGGATAACGAGTGTACAGCGGCAGCTGTGTACACCACAAACAAGGTAAAGGGCGCTCCTATTATCGTTACAAAGGAGCATATTGCAGACGGTAAGGCAAAGGCTGTTATTGTAAACTCTGTAAATGCCAATACCTGCAACCCTGACGGTGTTGAAAAGGCTAACAAGATGTGCGAGCTGGCAGCTGCTGAACTGGGACTTTCCCCTGCTGATATTATCGTAGCTTCTACAGGCGTTATCGGTCAGGTGCTTCCCATTGAGCCTATTGCAAACGGTATGAAAGAGCTTGCAGAGGGACTTACCTACGACGGAAACAGCCGTGCACTTGAAGCTATTATGACAACGGATACACAGCCTAAGGAAATTGCTGTGGAATTTGAAATGGGCGGAAAAACCTGCACAATGGGCGGTATGCTCAAGGGCAGCGGTATGATTCACCCCAATATGGCTACAACTCTCACATTCATTACAACTGACGCTGCAATTTCTGCTGAAATGCTCCAGAAAGCCTTGAGTCACCATATAAAGGGTACTCTGAATATGGCAAGCGTTGACGGTGATACTTCTACAAATGATATGGTATGCGTTATGGCTTCAGGTACAGCAGGCAATGTGGAAGTTACTGCAGAGGGCAGCGATTACGAGGCATTTTCAAACGCTCTCTATAATATCATGATGAATCTTGCACGTATGATGGCACGTGACGGCGAGGGCGCAACAAAGCTTATCGAGTGTGTTGTAAGCGGTGCTGACTGTGCTGAAACTGCGCAGATTGTGGCTAAGTCTGTTATCTGCTCCAGCCTGCTGAAATCCATGATTTTTGGTGAGGACGCAAACGCAGGCAGAATCTACTGTGCTGTTGGATATGCAAACGCTGATTTTGATATTAACCTTGTTGATGTGGATATGGAATCCGCAGGAGGTACTATCGCTCTCGGCAGAAAGGGCTGTGTAACGGACTTTTCTGAGGAAACAGCAAAGAAGGTACTTGCTGAGGAGGAAATCCGCATACTTGTAAATCTGGGAGCAGGCGAGGCTTCCGCTGTTGCATGGGGATGCGACCTGACCTACGATTACGTGAAGATAAACGGCGACTACAGAAGCTGATAGCCCGACGGGGGACTTATATGAATAATGCAGACAAAAACAGTATAGATATAAAAGAGATGTTTTCCCCTAAGCTTGAGGAGGGGGAAAATATATGCTGGTGCGGTGAGTCCGCTGAAAAGCTCACAATGAGAGAAAGAGGAATGTCGGGTAAGCATCTTGTTTTTCCTCTGTTCTGTCTTTCACTCTGTATAATTGCGGCTGTTGCGGTACTTGTGAATATGAGCAATGTGGGAATAATTCTTACGGTTCTGCTTTTTGCGGGAGTTTTTGTATTCTTTAATTTTTCTGTTATAATACTGCACCGTGTACTTTTTGGTGTGCAGAACCTTTATGTGGTTACGAACAAGCGGCTTTATATGCTTACAAAAAGAGGGAAAATCGACGTAGCCCTTGAACTTACTGCACTGAGCAGCATATATGCAACTCCCGGAAGAAATAATACAGGAACGGTAAGTATGAGAAATTCTTCCGTGGGGAAATATTCCAATATGGTATATGTAAATCTTATGGGAATTGAAAATCCCACAAAGGTGTGCGATATTATTACTGAGGCGGTTGACAATGCGATTATAATGGAAAAGAAGAAATCGCAGAGAAATCATTATTGATGATATAAGGGGATTATTATGGATAATTATGAAGTTGAAACATTTATGAGAATGTATCTTGAACCGCAGTTTCTTGAAGATGAAAAGCTGGTGTGGTGCGGTGTTACAGAAAATGACGCAAAACCAAAAGAATACAGCGAAACAAAAAAAACATTCATTGGTATGGGGATTTGCGCATTTCTGGGGGTGTTGTTTGCAGGCACGGCAGTCAAAGATGCAATTTCAGGTTCGTTCAGATATTTTTCAGGCGGATTGATGGTAGGGCTGATATTGTTGTGTGCAGCAGGATTTTTATTTTATTTGTATTTTATTTACAGAAAAACAAGATATTATGCTGTTACCAATTACAGAGTATATACTCTTGATGAAAACGGAAATATAGTTCAGTCGCATAAAATGGATCCGAAATATAAAATAGAATATTATGAAAGTCCTCGGTCAATCGGTTGGGTAGAGGTCTACAAAAAAGAAAAGAAAATTGACAGATATGAAAGATACTATAACAAAGAGATAGTTACTTTCAGAGGTGTCAAAGATGTTGAAAAAGCATATCATTGTATTAACAAGCTTATAATTGAATCTGCCAAGATAACAGATAACAGGTCGGATTTCAGTAATAGTTTATTTAATATTTGATATGGAAGATTCTGAAACAGCAGGAATTTATTTTTAAGGGAGTAAAATCATGGAAAAAATTACAAATACTGAGAAATCACAGATTCTCATTGACGCTTTGCCGTATATTCAGAAATATTCGGATAAAATCGTTGTTATCAAGTACGGCGGAAACGCAATGACAAACAAGGAACTTAAAGACGCTGTTATGTCAGACATCGTTCTTCTGACTCTTGTGGGAATCAAAGTTGTTCTTGTTCACGGCGGCGGCCCTGAGATTAACGATATGCTGAAAAAGCTGAACATCGAAAGCAAGTTCATCAATGGTCTGAGATACACCGATGAAGCCGCAATTGATGTTGTAAAAATGGTGCTTTCAGGCAAGGTAAACAAGGAGCTTGTACAGCTTCTGGCACAGCATAAGGGCTCAGCATTAGGACTTTGCGGAATTGACGGAGATATGCTTATTGCTGAAAAGAAAACAACTGACGACGGTCAGGATTTAGGCTATGTTGGCGAGATTACACAGGTAAATACAAAGCCTATTCTCGATGCTCTCAGCAACGGATATATCCCTGTTATTGCTACAGTTGCAACTGACAAGGAGGGCAATACATATAACATCAATGCAGATACAGCGGCAGCACGTATAGCTGCGGAGCTTGGTGCGGCAAATCTTATCCTTATGACGGATATAGCAGGACTTCTCCGTGATAAGGACGATACATCAACACTTATTCCTAAGGTAAATGTCAGTGAAGTGCCTTATCTGAAGATGCAGGGCATAGTATCAGGCGGAATGATTCCTAAAATTGACTGCTGTGTTGAAGCTGTAAGACGCGGCGTTGACGGAGCTGTGATTATTGACGGCAGAGTTCCTCATTCTATTCTCATTGAAATTTTCTCAAATGAGGGCGTAGGAACACAATTTGTATAAGGGGATTTCTTGAAAAATAACAAATAATTAAAAAAAGAAATAAATATACCGAAAGTTTACAAAAAACATTGAATTTAACCTTGATTTCAGGGTGTATTTAGAGTTATAATAGAAGTAGTTTTTAAAAATTAAGTAGAATGAAAAAGTGTTTCTACATCTTCTGATTTTTGGTAAGGAGGAGAAACCAATGGATACTATCAGTAAATTCGATTCAAATGTTATTGGCTCTTACGGACGTTACCCTCTCGTTATGGAAGCAGGCTCTGAAAGAATCTGTAAGGACGAGAACGGCAGGGAATATATTGATTTCGGCAGCGGAATCGGTACAAATTCCCTCGGTTTCTGCGATAAGGACTGGGCGGAGGCTGTCTGCCGTCAGGTTAGAACGCTCCAGCATAGCTCAAATTACTACTATACCGCAGTTCAGGCGGAATTCGCTGAAACGCTCTGCAAAACCACAGGCTACAAAAAGGTTTTCTTCGGCAACAGCGGTGCGGAAGCTAACGAGTGCGCTATAAAATCCGCAAGAAAGTACAGCTTCGACAAATACGGCAAGGGCAGACATACTATTATCACCCTTGTAAATTCCTTCCACGGACGAACAATGGCTACCCTTTCAGCTACGGGACAGGACGTTTCCACAACTACTTCTTCCCCTTTTTAGAGGGATTTGTCCACGCTGAGGCAAATAATATCGCTGACCTTGAAGCAAAGCTTGATGATACAGTATGTGCTGTTATGCTGGAGTATGTTCAGGGTGAGGGCGGTGTCGTTGCTCTTGATAAGGAGTATATCGACGCTGTTTGCGAAATGTGCGGACAGCGTGACATTCTTGTAATTGCCGATGAAGTCCAGACCGGCGCAGGACGTACAGGAAAAGTCCTTGCAGGTGAACACTACGGCAGAAAAGCCGATATTACGACTCTTGCAAAGGGTATAGCAGGCGGCGTTCCCATGGGGGCCTGCCTTTTTGGGGAAAAAGTTGAAAATGTACTTACTCCCGGCACACACGGTTCAACCTTCGGTGGCAATCCCATTGCCTGCGCAGGAGGAAATGCTGTATTCGCAAAGCTTAATTCCGAGGGATTCCTTGATGGAGTAAATGAAAAAGCTGAATATATCAGAAAAAGACTTGCAGAATGTTCCGAAGTTGAATGTGTAAGCGGACTCGGACTAATGATAGGAATTACTCTGAAAACAAAAAATGCCCCCGATGTAGTGAAAAAAGCCCTTGAAAATGGACTTCTTATACTGACTGCAAAAGAAAAAGTCAGACTTCTTCCGCCCCTTAATATTGACGGTAAAGAGCTTGAAAGAGGCATGGACATACTTATTGATATTCTGGAGGATTGATTTATGGAGCTAATGATTTCATTTAAGTCAGGAAAGTATATCGTGCAGGATAAAGGTGCCGGCAGACAGATATACACAATAAAGAAAAAAGGCTTCGGAGCATCAAGATATGTGCTTATGGATCCCAGTAACTATCAGCTTTACTCCATGTCATATTTTACAAATGACAATAAACCTACATTCATTATCAGCCATAATGATAATTCAATACTGCATATCAACTGCAAATCAAAGTTTCTTGACCCCACTCTCACTGTAACAGGCAGAGATATTCAGGGAACAGTTCTTAATTATGAAATTGCCAGCAAGGACCACCGCAATTTCAACCTGATAAAGGACGGCAGCAAGGTTGGATTTATTAAAACCAATGTTACTGTAAATCAGGAATTACAGTATGATATTGAAATTGAAAATAAGGTTTTTGACGACTATATTCCCCTTTTTATACTTGCCGTTGATCTCACTTTCGGCGATTTGAACAGAGGAATGATGAATTAAAGTAATATGCGGCGCAATGCCGCATATTGTAATTATACCGGAAAGGAAAGATACATATATGAAACATCTGCTTAAAATGCTTGACCTCACAACTGAGGATATAACAGGAATCCTTGACCTTGCTGACCAGCTTAAATATGAGTTGAATCATGGCATCCCCCACCCTCATCTGAAGGGAAAGACTCTGGGTATGATTTTCCAGAAGGCTTCCACACGTACCCGTGTATCATTTGAAACAGGTATGTATCAGCTGGGCGGCTATCCCCTTTTCCTCTCCTCCAATGATTTACAGATTGGCAGAGGCGAGCCTGTACAGGATACCGCACGTGTTCTTTCACGTTATCTCAACGGAATCATGATTCGTACATTTGAACAGAGCGAAGTTGAAGCTCTTGCAGAATACGGCAGTATTCCGATTATCAACGGACTTACAGACTTCTGTCATCCCTGTCAGGTTCTTGCTGACCTCATGACAATCCGTGAGTTCAAGGGTAAGCTTGAAGGACTGAAAATGTGCTTTATCGGCGACGGCAACAATATGGCTAATTCCCTTATCGTAGGCTGTCTTAAAGTGGGTATGGCTGTATCTATTGCTTGTCCCGACGACTATCAGCCTCCCAAGGAGATTCTTGATTTTGCTGCACAGTATGACTGTTTTGAAATGACAAACTCCCCTGCTCAGGCTGCTAAGGACGCAGATGTTCTCATCACTGACGTATGGGCATCTATGGGACAGGAAGATGAGGCTGCAAAGCGCCGTGAGGCATTCGCAGGCTATCAGATTAATGATGAGCTTATGGCTTGCGCAAAGGCTGACGCAATGGTGCTCCATTGTCTCCCTGCACACCGTGAGGAAGAAATTACAGAAAAGGTTTTCGAGGCTCACGCTAAGGAAATCTTTGAGGAAGCTGAAAACAGACTTCACGCACAGAAAGCAGTTATGGTTAAGTTAATGGCGTAAGTGGGGAGCCCCCACGGGCATCGGTTCTTGGTGTACTTCTATTGTTTTTCTTATGCGGCGGAAGTATTTCGGGAGAATATTTGCTTTTAGCTATTAGCTGTTTATGGACGGTAGATAAGTTTCTGCCGTCCTTTGATATATGGTTTGGGGGAATTTAATATGAAAAAGATAGGTATATCAGGCAAGCCATGGTGGGTAATTGGAATACCTGTAATTGCTTGTGCTGCGGCACTTTTGCTTATGCTTGTAGCAGGATTAATCGGTAATGACATCTTTTTTGCTGTTGTTATGATATTGCTGGGAATAAGCTTTGTATTTTTGATTATAGGCTATCTCATTGCAACTATGACGGAAACGGAAGTCAGCTTTGGTGAGGGCAGTATAATCAAATGTGAATGGTTATTCTACAAGTGGGAAATTGATATGGAACAGGTAAAATCCGTGTATTATACAATTTCTTCTCATGCAGACCGTTATAAGAAATGGCATACAATTGATATTGTTTTCGAGTTCGGTGATGAGAGCGTAAAGGCTCTTAAAGATGAAATCGAAAGTGAAGATATGGGGAAATTTGTTACGGGTAAAGCCGAAGAAGTGGAACTTATGAAGCTTTACGATTATATCAGCTCTGCATATCCCGAAAAAGCGGTGGGGTTTAAGGAGAGTGCGGAAATATTTTAAAGCTGTTAGCTATGTGGGCGGTGGAATTTATTTCTGCCGCCCATTTTTGTACGATGATTTAATTTGTAGGGGAAGATATTATCCGCCCGCAATTTCGGAACGAAATTCAGGTTTATCAACAATCTCGAACGGACAACTTTTATCGGTTGTCCGTTTTTTATTGACAAAACCTTAAAAAAGTGATATGATGAATAATGTACGCTATACCCGAAATTTCTAACGGAGGACGATGAAAATGAAGAAGTGTATTACTTTCATGGTGACTGCTTTGTGCATGACTTTTATGAGTGCAATGACATCAAATGCCGCTGACAAAATAATTTACGGTGATGTAAACGGCGACGGTGCGGTGAATTCCTCGGATGCAACTGAAATTCTGAACTATTACGCCCAAAGCCTGACAGGAAAAAATGAAGATTCAGCGAAAAATATCCTTGAAATTGGTGATGTCAACGAGGACGGTTCTGTTGATTCTGCGGATGCTTCATTTACGCTGGAATATTATTCTTATTCCTCCACCCACAAAGATGCGGAGGGTATCCGTGATTTTGTCGGAAATACAGAGGAATCCGCCAAGCCTGCAACAACCGCGGCAGCTGCACAGACTCCCTCTGATACGGTAACAACGGCAATAGTGAACTGTGTTAATGCGCCTGAGGGTCTTGACCCCGGTGAAAAGGGCAGTATAAAATATATAATCAATACGGCAAAGCTCACGCCTCACGATGAGATTCCCCTGTACAATATAAAGGGAGATAACAAAAATGGCGGAAAGCCCTATCTTGTGCGGAATTATATGCTGACAGATGAAACAAAAATCATTCTCAACAACTTTGCAAAAGAGCATTTCACAGACGAAATGACCAATTATGACCGCCTTGCTTACACTTGGGAATGGCTTCATTTCAATGTCGATTATGCGACAACATGGGAACAGTATTCTAAAATCAGCGAGCTGAGTTTTTCAGAGGCAAGCTTTGTGCACAAGTCGGGACAGTGTATCCAGTACAACGGCGCATTTGCCGAAATGATGGCGTATATGGGTTATGATGTGTATATGCTGGAGAAGTGGAATCGCCCGAATTTCACGGTTCAGCACTTTATGTCAGAGGTTATGATAGACGGCGTAGGCTATAATACCGAGGTCGGCGAGAGGTCTTACGATTCACCGCCCAATTACTACTGGATGTGGCTTTTTGACAGCAAAAGACAGGAATTTTTCGGTCTGGAAGATTCTACAAAATCGACAGAGGTTGAATAATGGTAAGAATTTTAGTTATAGCGGCAGGGGCGATAATTGCCCTTGCCGGCTTGGTTTATCTTATAAAATTAATGATACTTCGTTTTGGCGGAGTTCGTACAATGGCAGAAGTTGTGTCTGCCCGTGAACCTAAGCAAGGCTATTATGTACATAAGCTTAGATTTGAACATAAGGGGAAAATCGTTGAGAAAGACGATTCTACAGGATATTCACAGCCTTTTTCAGTTGGAGAGCAGCTTGAAATTATATGCAGTAAGAGTAATCCTGACAAGTTTGAGTATGTGGGAGCACTGAAAAAGAATATGATTATTGCGACAGTTATGATAGTAATGTCGATTTTAATTGTTCTTAGATTTATGTTTGCTGTAACAGATGACGAATTGATGTGATTTTACACAAAAAACAACAAAAAACAACAAAAAAGTTTGAGTTGACAAAGTAGGAGTAATGTGCTATAATAAATACTGTCGTCAGGGGACGGTGGTTGAAACTTGAAAATCACAGATAGGACGGGAGTTAAGAGAAGGAAGCG
>JAFXAJ010000088.1 GCA_017517145.1 Ruminococcus sp. | reverse complement strand
GTTCGTTATACCCTGTTTTCAACAGTTTTGCACTTTTTCAATTTTTATATTTAAAAAAAGTCCGAGTGGACCGTTTCCATGGCCCACTCGGACTTTTGGTTTCACTTTTTTTACAGCGCCTTTTTAATTACTTGATGTCTCTGTGGTGATCCTGAAGTGATTTTACGCTTACAGCCTTATTTGATTTCATGAACTTGATACCCTCAAGGCTTGCCTTGGCAGCAGCCATTGTAGTGATATAAGTTATGCGGTGCTTGATAGCAGATTTACGGATATAGCTGTCATCATGAACACTTGTCTTGCCGGCAGGAGTGTTGATAATCAGCTGAATATCGCCATTCGCAATTGCGTCAGCAATATTAGGTCTGCTGCCCTCGTAAATCTTAAAGATACGCTCACAGGGGATACCAGCTTCAACAATAAGCTTGTAGCACTTGTGTGTAGCAAGAAGCTTGAATCCGAGTTCACAGAATCCCTTTGCAATGTCGATAAGCTCCGGCTTATCTCTGTCGCAGATACTGAGGAGAACTGTACCGCTTTCAGGGAGGGGATTCTTAGTAGCTTCCTGAGCCTTGTAGTAAGCTTCACCGAAGCTGTCGGAGATTCCCAGAACTTCACCTGTAGAACGCATTTCAGGTCCGAGAACAGGGTCAACTTCGGGGAACATATTGAAGGGGAATACAGCTTCCTTAACGCCGTAGTGGTCAATCTGACGGTCTTTCAGCTGAGGAACAGGTGAAGGATTGCCTGTGAGTGAAGAAGTGATAATCTCAGTAGCAATCTTAACCATGTTAATATCGCATACCTTTGAAACAAGGGGAACAGTTCTGGAGGCTCTGGGGTTAGCTTCAAGAACATAAACTGTATCGCCCTCGATAGCGTACTGCATATTCATAAGACCGCATACATTCATTTCAACAGCAATTCTTCTTGTGTAATCCTTGATAGTCTCAACGATTTCAGGAGAAAGATTCTTAGAGGGGAGAATACAAGCGGAGTCGCCTGAATGTACGCCTGCAAGCTCGATATGCTCCATAACAGCAGGAACAAAGCAGCTTGAACCGTCAGCAATAGCGTCAGCCTCGCATTCTGTAGCGTGGTTGAGGAAACGGTCAATGAGGATAGGTCTGTCAGGAGTTACGCCAACAGCCGCATTCATATATACACGCATCATTTCGTCATCGTGAACGATTTCCATACCACGTCCGCCGAGAACGTAAGAGGGACGAACCATTACGGGATAGCCGATTCTGTTTGCGATTTCAATAGCTTCATCGGCATTTACAGCCATACCAGCTTCGGGCATGGGAATTCCAAGCTTATCCATCATAGCACGGAAGTGGTCTCTGTCCTCAGCAAGGTCAATAGTTTCAGGAGTTGTACCAAGGATATTAACGCCGTACTTTTTAAGGTCGTTAGCAAGATTCAGAGGAGTCTGTCCGCCGAACTGAGCAATAACGCCAACAGGCTTTTCTTTGTCATGGATAGCAAGAACATCTTCAAGAGTAAGAGGTTCAAAATAGAGCTTATCGGAAGTATCGTAGTCAGTAGAAACAGTTTCAGGGTTACAGTTTACGATAATTGATTCAAAGCCCAGTTTTTTCAGAGCAAGAGCAGCGTGAACGCAGCAGTAGTCGAACTCGATACCCTGACCGATTCTGTTAGGACCGCCGCCGAGAATCATAATCTTGGGCTTTTCAGTGCTTACAGGGCTCTTGTCCTCGTCAAGGTGATATGTAGAGTAGTAGTAAGCAGAATTTTCAGTAGAGCTTACGTGAACGCCTTCCCAAGCTTCGCAGATACCAAAGCCGATACGTGCGTTTCTTACTTCTTCCTCAGTAACTTCAAGGAGAGAGCTGAGGTAACGGTCGGAGAAACCGTCAAGCTTAGCCTGTCTGAGAATATCTTCTTCGGGAACTCTGCCCTTCATTGTGAGGAGCATTTCTTCTTCCTCAACCAGTTCGAGCATCTGCTCTAAGAAGTACTTCTTGATTTTTGTAAGCTCAAAGATTTCATCAATTTCAGCGCCCTTGCGGAGAGCCTCATAGATGATGAACTGTCTGTCACTTGTGGGATATTTCAGCATATTGAGCAGCTCATCCTTAGAAAGGCTGTTGTAATTCTTAGCGAATCCAAGACCGTATCTGCCTGTTTCAAGGCTGCGGATAGCCTTCTGGAAAGCTTCTTTATAAGTTTTGCCGATGCTCATGACCTCGCCTACAGCACGCATCTGAGTGCCGAGTTTGTCTTCAGCGCCCTTGAACTTCTCGAATGCCCAGCGAGCGAACTTGATAACGATATAGTCGCCGTCGGGAACGTACTTGTCGAGAGTGCCGTATTTGCCGCAGGGGATTTCATCAAGGGTAAGACCGCAGGCAAGCATAGCAGAAACGAGAGCGATGGGGAAACCAGTAGCCTTTGAAGCAAGGGCGGAAGAACGTGAAGTTCTGGGGTTGATTTCGATTACAGCAATACGTCCTGTTTCGGGGTCACGGGCAAACTGGCAGTTACAGCCGCCGATAACCTGAATGGACTCGATGATTTTATATGACATTTCCTGAAGCTCTTTCTGAACATCTTCGGGAATAGTAAGCATGGGTGCGGAGCAGAAAGAATCGCCTGTATGAACGCCGACAGGGTCGATATTTTCGATAAAGCAGACAGTGATTTTATTGTTGTTTATATCACGTACAACTTCAAGTTCAAGTTCCTCCCAGCCGAAGATACATTCCTCAACGAGAACCTGACCAACGAGAGAAGCCTGAAGACCTCTTGCGCAAACGACTTTGAGTTCATCTACATTGTAAACCATACCGCCGCCAACGCCGCCCATAGTATAGGCAGGACGGAGAACAACGGGATATTTAAGAGTTTCAGCGATTTTAACAGCCTCATCAACGGTGTAAGCAACTTCACTTCTGGGCATACCGATACCGAGTTCATTCATAGCCTTCTTGAATTCGATACGGTCCTCGCCTCTTTCGATAGCGTCAACCTGAACGCCGATAACACGAACACCGAATTTTTCGAGAACGCCTGCTTCATCCAGCTCGGAGCAGAGGTTAAGACCGGACTGTCCGCCGAGGTTAGGGAGGAGAGCGTCGGGGCGTTCCTTCTCTATAATCTGAGTAAGTCTTTCGACGTTGAGGGGTTCGATATAAGTTATGTCAGCAACGTCGGGATCGGTCATGATAGTAGCAGGGTTTGAGTTAACGAGAACAATCTCATAGCCCAGATTTCTGAGGGCTTTACAAGCCTGAGTACCCGAATAGTCAAATTCGCAGGCCTGTCCGATGATGATAGGGCCTGAACCGATAATCATGATTTTGTTAATATCCTGAATCTTTGGCATTTTTTTCTCCTGACCCGTGCGGAGCACGTTGTATTTTGTCAGCTGCAGGGGATAAATCCGACAGCTTTGCCTTAGGAGCAGATAGTAGAATTTACTAATTAGCTCCTAATATTCTACCCTATATCATACCACAAAATGAAAAAAAAAGCAATAGGTAAAAGGGTATTTCAGCAAATTTTTATAATGATTTCCTTTAGTATGGATAAAATTATGATTAGATTAGCATTTTGCACAATAATAAAAATAACAGAGGAGTGCAGGTAGTGTCAGTCTGATTTTACATAGATTTAACATTTCTGTTGTTTTGGATTTAACATTGCTATGTTATGATGAAATTGAAAAAATAAATCGGAGGAAAATATATGGATATTTTTAACGTTCTGACATTAATCGGCGGATTGTGCCTGTTCCTTTTCGGAATGAATATCATGGGTGAATCCCTTGAAAGAAGTGCAGGCAGCAAGCTTGAAACGATGATTGCCAAGCTTACAACAGGCAAATTTACGGGATTTCTTACAGGTCTTGGCGTTACTGCAATTATTCAGAGCTCATCTGCTACAACAGTTATGGTTGTAGGCTTTGTAAACTCAGGGCTTATGTCTCTCAAACAGGCTATTCACGTTATCATGGGTGCAAACGTGGGTACTACAGTTACAGCCTGGATTCTTAGTCTCGGCGGTATTTCCGGAGATAATATATTTTTGAAACTGCTGAAACCAACTTCATTCACGCCTGTTCTTGCTCTTGTCGGCATATTCTTTTATATGTTCACAAAGGGTGCAAAGAAAAAGGACATCGGCATGATTCTTCTTGGATTTGCTACACTCATGTTTGGTATGGATACCGTGACTGACGCTGTTTCAGGTCTTAAAGATGTTCCTGCATTCCAGCAGCTGTTTATAATGTTCAAGAATCCCATTCTCGGCGTACTTGCAGGTGCAATTCTGACAGGAATAATCCAGTCAAGTTCTGCTTCTGTAGGTATATTGCAGGCTCTTGCAGCAACAGGCGCAGTTTCTTACGGTGCAGCTATTCCGATTATCATGGGACAGAATATCGGTACCTGCGTTACAGCGCTTCTCTCCTCAGTGGGAACAGCAAAAAATGCACGCCGTGCGGCACTTGTTCACCTCAGCTTTAATATAATCGGTACAGTTATATGGCTCAGCGTATTCTCAATTGTAAATCTGGTAGTTTCTCCAGCATTATTTGATGAATCAGCAAGTCTTGCAGGTATAGCTGTATGTCATTCAATCTTCAATATTGCCTGTACAATTGTACTTCTGCCCATGTCAGGATTTCTTGAAAAACTGGCATACAAACTCATTCCTGAAGGCGATCAGACAGAAGAAAATGCAGTTCTTGACGAAAGACTTCTTGCAACTCCTGCAATTGCCCTTGAATGTGCATACAATCTCACACAGGAGATGGCAGAAATTGCGTCAAGCGCACTGAAATCAAGCATATCTTGTCTTGCTTCCTACGATAAGGAAAAAGCAGCTGCTATTCGTTCCGCAGAAGATGAAACAGACCACATAGAGGATATAATCGGAACGTATCTCGTAAAACTCAGTACACATCAGCTGAACGAAACAGAAGGCGCAACAGCTTCAATGCTTCTTAAAGCAATCGGAGATTTCGAGAGAATCAGTGACCATGCGGTAAATATTCTTGAATCTGCCGAGGAAATGCGTGATAAGGGAATAGAATTCACGCCCGATGCGCAGATTGAAATGAATTCTCTTTCAATGGCTGTATCGGAAATAGTTGAGCTCTCATACAATGCATTCAGAAAATCCGACAATGAACAGGCAATGAAAGTTGAACCTCTTGAGCAGGTTATCGACCGCATGAAGGAACTGCTCCGTTCAAGACATATTGAGCGACTTCGTGTGGGCAACTGCGGTATTGAAGCAGGATTTGTCTGGAGCGACCTTATTACAAATATGGAGAGAGTATCCGATCATTGTTCAAATATTGCAGGCTGTGTAGTGGATATTAAGGAGCAGAATATGAATATTCATGAATCACTCAGACAGCTCCGCAGCAATGATGAGCAGTACAGAAAGCAGTTCGAAGAATATACCTCGAAATATATTTCATTTGTAAGATAAGAGATTCCCATAGTATAAACAGAAACCTCCCGTCCATGAAAACGGGAGGTTTTTAGATAACCTCATAATATAAAACGAATCCTCCCGTCAACCAACAAACGGGAGGATTTATAATTAAGAAGGGAGTATAATTAACAATGAAGAAAAGTAATAAAAAATAATAAATATTATAAGTTAAACATGATGTTGTTGAGAACAGCTTCAAGCATTTCCTGTCTGCCGCTGGAGAGGGACTCAGTAACTTCGCCCTTTTCAAGTGCATACTTTTCAAGCTCAGCCATACCAACCTTACCGTCGATAATGTCCTTGCCGATGCCTGTTGTCCATGAAGCATAACGCTCCTCAACAAACTTGTCAATACGTCCGTCAGAGATAAGCTTGTCAGCAATTCTCAGACCAAGTGCAAATGTATCCATACCAGCGATATAGCTGTGGAAAATATCCTCAGGTGTAAAGCTGCCACGTCTTGCCTTGGAGTCGAAATTCAGACCGCCGTTGGTGAATCCGCCTGCCTTCAGCACTTCGTACATACAAAGAGCAGCTTCATAAACGTTTGTGGGGAACTGGTCAGTATCCCAGCCGAGGAGAGTATCGCCCTGGTTAGCGTCAATTGAACCGAATGCGCCGTTTTCACGTGCTACACGAAGCTCATGCTGGAATGTGTGCTGAGCAAGAGTAGCGTGGTTAGCCTCAATGTTCATCTTGAAATCCTTGTCAAGACCGTACTTGCGGAGGAATCCGAGAACAGTTGCTGTATCGAAATCATACTGGTGCTTAGTAGGCTCCTTGGGCTTAGGCTCGATATAGAAATCGCCTGTATAACCGATAGAACGAGCATACTCAACAGCCATTTTCATAAGACGAGCCATATTGTCAAGCTCAAGTCCCATGTTTGTGTTGAGGAGAGTCTCATAACCCTCACGTCCGCCCCAGAAAACGTAGCCCTTTCCGCCAAGTTTAACAGTAGCGTCAATGGCCTTCTTTATCTGAGCAGCAGAATATGCAAAAACGTCAGCGGAAGGAGAAGTACCTGCGCCGTGCATAAATCTGGGATGGTCAAAGCACTTAGCTGTGCCCCAGAGAAGCTTCTTGGAAGGGTCAGCAGCCATTTTTTCTGCGATATAATCAACTATAGCGTCAAATTTCTCGTTTGTTTCAGCAAGAGAACCGTATTCAGGAGAAAGATCACGGTCATGGAAGCAGAAATAGTCGATAGAGAGCTTATCCATAATCTCGAAAGCGGCGTCAACCTTAGCTTTTGCACGTGCTTCGGGTTCAGACTCGCCCCATGTCTTGTCGGTAGTACCGCAGCCGAACATATCTGTTCCGTCGCCGCCCATTGTATGCCACCATGAAAGGGCAAATTTAAGCTGTTCTTTCATAGTTTTGCCGCCGATAACCTCATCGGGGTTATAGTATTTGAAAGCAAGAGGATTTGTGCTGTCCTTGCCCTCGTAGGGGATTTTACCTATATTGCTGAAAAATTCACTCATCTTTAAAACCTCCGTTTGTAATAATATTCGGCAGAAGCTTTCGCCGTTGCTTCTGCTAAAGACAACAGCAGTTTATTATTCCTGTGCTGATGAGGGATAACACTGATGTTGCTGTATTGTAACTTCATTATAACGTTTTCTGTAAAAAACGACTAATCATTTATTGCTCACTTGAAAACAATATTTGCTAACTTGTTCAGATAAGGTTAACATTTGGCTGCATAGCGTTGTCTGATGTTTTGTAAAGTCTGCGGAATTCCGAGGGTGTACAGTTCTTGTACGTTTTGAAAATACGGTTAAAAGTGGTAAGACTTGAAAATCCTGAACGCATGGCAATATCCGTGATGGAAATAGATGGGTCACAGAGGAGCTGTTCCGCCATTTTTATGCGCTTGGAGCTGATATACTGAACGCAGGAAACATTATTATACTTCTTAAAAAGACGTGAAAAATGGAATTTGCTGTAGCCTGCAATTGCTGCGAGGGATTCCAGAGAGAGCTCCTCAGTGAAATTATGGTTTATATAATTCATAACATATTTCAGCTTTGTGCTGTCATCGGAACTGATTTTGTCGGTAATTTCGCCTGAATCCGTCTGCCGCAGCTGAAATTCACGGACAGCTGTGAGCATATTCAGCAGATTCATGTAAATACGTGCGTCTGCCACGGGGGATTTGGAAAAATAGTCGGAATAGATGTCGAGAATACCCTTGCGTGCCACGAGATACAGATCTTTGTCGGGTTCTGGAGTTATGTAGACGGACGATGAAAAAACGGGAATAATCGAGTCAAGAATGGGGTTTCCGCCCAGCTGGGAGTTGTCGCACTGGAAGAAAATTCTGCGTCCTTCCTGAGCGGGCATGGAATGAAGCTCGCCCGGAGGTATAATAAGTATCTCTTTTTCTTTCAGCTGATATTCCTTGTCACCGGATGTCACAGTGAATCCGTTGGTGAGGGGGATGATGATTTCTACGGCGTTATGCCAGTGAACCGGGTATGCCTCAGTTTCCATATTGTCGTAGAGCATGACCACACGTTTGTTTTCGTATTCAACGGTTTCATAAACACCGGTAAGGTTTTTAATCATAAGAACACCGCCTTTGTATGGTAATTTTGACGAAGATTCGGAATTATCTCTGTAATCCTCTTTATCTTACGTTATTATTATACACCAAAGTGATATATTTTGTAAATAGTGTTTGAATAATTTGTGAAAATTCAGCAATTCATGAACAGAGCACCGCAATTTTTGGTTAGTCGTATGCAGGAAAAAGATATATAATAAAAACATAAGATAGAAAAACGGGAAACCGTGAAAAGTAGGTGTGGAAATGGCGGTAAAATTATCCGAAATCAATTACGGAAACTTCGGGAACTGCATCTGCCTTGAAAACGGCACGGCAAAGCTCATTGCAACTGCAGACGCAGGGCCGAGAATCCTGTTCTACGGAACGGTTGACGGCGAGAATATGCTTTTCGAGGACAATGACCGTAATTTTTACGAAATAAACCGTGGATATGGCGTGTGGTACGCTTATGGCGGACATAGAATCTGGACAGCTCCTGAGAAAATGCCTGAGACATATCTGCCCGATAATTCGGGAGTAGTCAGCAGTTTTTGTGATAATACCCTTACGCTGACAGCTCCTGTAACAATTTTTGGCAAGCAGATAAGCATGGAAATCACCATGAACGATGACGGCAGCGTAAATATTGTAAATAAAATTGCAAATTGTTCCGGGAAACCTGCGGTATTTGCTCCATGGTCAATAACAGGACTTGCAGCAGGCGGCACAGAGTATATCCCTCTTTGCAGGGATGATATGGGTTTTTTGCCAAACAGAACAATGTCGCTGTGGAGCTATTCGGATATTCACGATGAACGATTTACTCTTACAAATAAATGTGCGGTGCTTCGTCAGGACCCTGAGAATACAAAGGCATTCAAAGCAGGTTTTAATGTTAATGACGGTTATATAGAATACGAAAAGGGAGAAAATATTTTCCGCCTGACATTTGACGATTATAAAAAAGTGGATTATCCCGATTTCAGCTGCAATTTTGAGACATATACGAATAATCTTTTTCTCGAATGTGAACTGCTGGGCGAGATGAGAAGCTATGCTCCCGATGAATCGGCGGTAATACGTGAGAAATGGGAGATAATTAAAAAAAGCTGATAAATATTAACGGATAGCGTATCCGATGAAAGGAATGTCAGAGTGGAGAAATACAAAAACGAAAGCCTTACGCCGCAGGAAAGAGCCGAGGATATTGTCAGCAGATTAAGCGTTACAGAAGCAGCGTCACAGCTGAAATATGACGCACCCTCAGTGAAATCACTTGGGATTCCCGCTTACAACTGGTGGAGCGAAGGACTTCACGGTGTGGCGAGAGCAGGTGTGGCAACGATGTTTCCGCAGGCTATCGGTATGGCAGCCATGTTCGATGAAGAGCTTATCGGCAAGGCGGCGGATGTCATATCCGATGAGGCAAGAGCAAAATATAATGAATATTCCGCAAGAGGTGACAGGGATATATATAAAGGGCTTACCCTTTGGTCACCAAATATAAATATATTCCGTGATCCCCGATGGGGCAGAGGGCAGGAAACCTACGGTGAAGACCCGTATCTGACATCACGGCTGGGAATTGCTTTCACAAAAGGACTCCAGGGCAGCGGCAAGGTGATGAAAACAGCTGCTTGCGCAAAACATTTTGCAGTGCACAGTGGTCCGGAAGCCTGCCGTCATGAATTTGACGCAAAGGCGGATAAAAAGGATATGGCTGAAACGTATCTCTACGCTTTTGAAAAGCTGGTAAAGGAAGCTAAGGTTGAAAGTGTAATGGGGGCTTATAATAGAGTCAACGGCGAGCCTGCCTGCGCAAGCAGGGAGCTTATGGCTAAACTGGAAGAATGGGGATTTGACGGTCATTTCGTCTCAGACTGCTGGGCGATACGTGATTTCCACTTGAACCACAAGGTAACAAAGACAGCTCCGGAATCGGCGGCAATGGCGCTGAAAACAGGCTGCGATCTGAATTGCGGCAATACATATATACATTTGCTGATAGCTCTCAAAGAAGGGCTTATCACAGAGGAGGATATAAAGAAATCCTGTGTGAAACTGATGAGAACAAGAGTTCGTCTTGGAATGTTTGATGAAGAAACAGAATACGACAAGCTGGACAATACAATCGTTGCCTGTGATGAGCATAAACAGCTGTCCCTTGAATGTGCAAGACGCTCAATGGTTCTGCTGAAGAATAACGGTATACTTCCTCTTGACAGGAACAAGATAAAAACTATCGGAGTTATCGGTCCGAATGCGGACAGCAGAGCTGCTCTGGAGGGCAATTATAACGGAACAGCGGACAGGTATATCACATTCCTTGAAGGTATACAGGATGAATTTGAGGGCAGAGTGATGTATTCACAGGGCTGTCATCTCTACAAGAACAGATGTATGGAGCTTGGCATGGCTGACGACAGAATTGCCGAAGCGGAAACTGTTGCAGATTATTCAGATGTGGTTGTGCTCTGTCTCGGACTTGACGCAACGATAGAGGGCGAGGAAGGAGATACAGGAAATGAATTCTCCTCCGGTGACAAGAATAATCTTTATCTTCCCGAAAGTCAGAGAAAGCTTGTAAAGGCTGTTATGAAGCGTGGAAAGCCGGTAATCATTGTGACAGCGGCAGGAAGCGCAATTAACGTTGAAGCCGACTGTGATGCTGAAATTCATGCATGGTATCCCGGACAGTGCGGAGGAAAGGCTCTTGCGGATATACTTTTCGGCAAGGTATCCCCTTCAGGAAAGCTGCCTGTGACATTCTACAAGGATGCGGATAAGCTGCCCGATTTCGAGGATTACAGCATGAAAGACCGTACATACAGATACGTTGAAAATGTTGAAAACATCCTCTATCCTTTCGGATACGGTCTTACATATTCAAAGGTAGAATGTACGAGTCTGGAATACAGTGATGGAAAAGCTATTGTGACTGTGACAAACAGCGGTGATTATGCCACGGAAGATGTAGTTCAGCTTTATATCAAGGGATACAGCGAAAATGCTGTTCTGAATTACAGTTTATGCGGATTTAAGAGAGTGTTTCTTGAATCAGGGGAGACAAAGATAATTGAAATTGAGCTTCCCGAATATGCCTTTGAAGCAGTAAATGCCGAGGGCGAAAGAGTAAGCGGCGGTGAGAAATTCACGCTTTATGCAGGAATATCTCAGCCCGACGCATTAAGTGAGAATCTGACAGATACAAAGAGCGTATCTGTTGATATAAGGATATAAAGATAATTTATGGAGGTTTTTACAATGAAAAAAGTTTTATCTATGTTGGCAGCAATGACAATGATCGTTTCAATGACATCCTGCGCTAAGGGCGATGAGGAATCTTCATCTGGAAGCAGCAACAGCAACGGCAAGGAAGTTCTTAACGTATGGGCTTTCACAGACGAAGTTCCCGGAATGGTTGACAAGTATATTTCTCTGAATCCCGAATTCGGTGAGAAGTATGAAATCAAGACAACTATCATCCCTACAACAGACGGTAACTATCAGCCTGCACTTGATCAGGCTCTGGCAGCAGGCGGCAAGGACGCTCCTGACCTTTACGCAGCAGAAGCTGCATTCGTCCTCAAGTATACACAGGGCGAGGCTGCAAAGTATGCTGCTCCCTACAAAGATTTAGGAATTGATGTTGACAAGGCAATTGCTGACGCAGGCATTGCGCAGTATTCAGTAGACATCGGTACAAACACATCAGGCGATGTTGTTGGTCTGGGTTATCAGGCTACAGGCGGCGCATTTATCTATCGCCGTTCAATCGCAAAGGATGTATTCGGAACAGATGATCCCGCAGTAATCAAGAGTGAAATCGGTCCCGGCTGGGATAAGTTCTTCGAGGCAGCTGATGAGCTGAAGGCTAAGAACTATGGTATCGTTTCCGGTGACGGTGATATGTGGCACGCTGTTGAGAACAGCTCTGATTCAGGCTGGGTAGTAGACGGAAAGCTTCACATTGACCCCAAGCGTGAAGAATTTCTTGACTTCTCCAAGAAGCTCATGGACAACGAATACCATAACAACACAGAGGACTGGTCTGACGCATGGTTTGCTGATATGAAGGGCGAAGGCGGAAAGGGCATCTTCGGATTCTTTGGTCCTGCATGGCTCATCAACTACACAATGGCTGACAACTGCGGCGGTAAGGCTGTAGGCGAAGGTACTTATGGTGACTGGGCAGTTTGCGAATCTCCCATCGGCTTCTTCTGGGGCGGTACATGGGTACTTGCAAACAAGGACAGCGCACACAAGGAAGACCTTGGCGATCTCATTGAGTGGATCACACTTGACACATCCGAGACAGGTCTCCAGTATATGTGGGCAAACGGAACATACAATCCTGATAAGCCTACAAAGGACTGCGTAGCTTCATCTGTAGTAATGGAGAAGTCTGACGGTACAGTTGACTTCCTCGGCGGTCAGAATATGTTTGACGTATTCGTACCTGCTAACCAGTATGCAAACGGTAAGAACCTCACTCCCTTTGATGAGAAGATTAACCTCCAGTGGAGAGATCAGGTTCGTATGTACTCATCCGGTCAGAAGTCCAAGGAAGACGCTCTCAAGGATTTCAAGAGCAACGTAAGCGATAACCTCGCAATCGAAGCTGAATAATCAGAGGTGAAACCCTGAAATATCCCGAAAAGGGACTCCTAAAAATAATATGGCAGACCGCACAGGGCTGAGTACCTGTGCGGAATTGCCATGAATCCAAGGTGGTGCGAAAACTTGAAAACAAAATTAAAGGGTGTCAGCTACGCAAAATGGGGATATATATTCAGCATACCCTTTATTGTGATATTCCTCATATTCTCGCTGTATCCTACAATTTATACCACAATCCTCGGTTTTACGGATTGTGTAGGACTCAACAACACCAGCTGGAAGTTCCTTGACGAGCCGTTCAAGAACTTTGAGACGATTCTTAAAAATCAGTCGTTTATTACATCCCTGAAAAATACAGTAATAATCTGGGTGATGAACTTCATACCTCAGATAACCATGGCGCTTCTGCTTGCGGCGATATTCACATCACACCGCAACGAGATAAGAGGCAAGGGCTTTTTCAAGGTAGTATTCTATATGCCGAACATTATCACAGCTGCATCGGTAGCTATTCTGTTCAATGCTCTTTTCAGCTATCCTATCGGCCCTGTAAACGACATTATCGTATCTGTTGGTGAATTTTTACACAAGATAAACCTGATAGACGAGCCTTACAAAGAGTACAACTTCTTTGTAGACAAGGTAGCAGCAAAAATAATCGTAGCATTTATCCAGTTCCTTACATGGTACGGAAATACTATGATTGTACTTATTTCAGGTATTCTCGGTATCAGCCCTGACATCTATGAAGCGGCAGAAATCGACGGAGCAAACGGCTGGCAGACATTCTTTAAGATTACAGTACCCAACCTCAAGACAGTTCTTCTGTATACACTTATCACCAGCCTCGTAGGCGGTCTTAATATGTACGATATTCCTAAGCTGTTCCTTGAAGGCGGCCCTGATAATTCAACTCTGACAACCAGCGTATTTATCTATAATCAGGCATTCAGCGGAAGCTATCTCTTTAACAGAGCGTCTGCGGCAAGTATGATACTCTTTGTTCTCATCGGTATATTGTCGGCAGTTCTTTTCTGGATAATGCGTGACAAGGACGAAGCAAGAGAAAATAAAGAGAGAAAAGCAGCAATGCGTGAAGCCAAGAAGAAGGGAGCAATGAACAAATGGCAGTAGTAGCAGGAAAAAGTTCAGGTAATGTGGTATTCAAGATACTGGCTTATACACTCTGCATACTGCTTGCAGTAGTAAGCTTGTTTCCCTTTGTGATAATGATAATCAACGCAACACGAAGCACGACTCAGATTCAGCAGCACGCTGTATCGCTTGTTCCGTCAACATATTTCTTCAGCAACCTTGATGTACTGACGGATAAATCATTCGACCCGCTGAAGGGATTTTTCAATTCACTTATAGTATCTTCATTTTCAACAATATGCACAATATATTTCTCAACGATGACAGCTTATGCTCTTGTAGCTTATGATTGGAAGCTGAGAAAGCCCTTCTTCACACTTATCATGTGCATACTCATGATACCTGCACAGGTAACGAGTATCGGATTTTATCAGTTCATGTACAAAATCGGCATGACAAATAACTTCCTCGCACTTATACTCCCTGCCATAGCGTCACCCACGACAGTATTCTTTATGAGGCAATATATGATACCCTCATTGCCTATGGAAATATTACAGTCGGGACGAATTGACGGTGCAGGAGAGTTCAGAATCTTCAACCAGATAGTATTACCCATGATGAAGCCGGCAATGGCAACACAGGCAATCTTTGCATTTGTAACAAGCTGGAACAGCCTGTTCCTGCCGCAGATACTTCTTATAGATAATAATAAGCACACATTGCCTATCATGGTAAGCCAGCTCAACGGAGATATATATCGTACAGAGTTTGGCGCAATATATTTGGGACTTTTCCTGACAGTACTGCCCGTACTTGTGATATACTTCCTGCTTTCAAAGCACATTATAGCAGGTGTAGCACTGGGCGGTGTAAAGGGATAAACATTCACAGGGAAATTACACACACTTTCATATAAAAAACGATGTCCTTATAATGAGGGCATCGTTTTTTATATTCAGATTGTCCACTAAATATTCATTTTTTGGGTTGTAAATTATTTTTGAATCTGTTAAAATAAAAGCATGGGATAAGTCATATTCGTAAAATAAAGAAAGGGATGATTAATTATGAATATTAAATCATTTGTCGGCAGAGCAGTTTCTGCCATTACCGCTTCGGCTATGCTTGTAACAGGTCTTGCTGTTGCACCCGAAAAAAGCATTATTGAAACATCAGCTGCTGAAAGAGTTGTCATTGACACAACTACGGAATATCAGACTATACGTGGATTCGGCGGTATCAATCACCCCGAATGGACAGGAAAAGACCTCACTGATGCACAGAGAAAAACAGCTTTCGGAAATGGTGAGAATCAGCTCGGTATGTCAATTCTCCGTGTTTTCGTAAACCCTGATAAGAACCAGTGGAGCAAGGCTGTTCCCACTGCAAAATATGCCCAGTCACAGGGCGCTACAATTTTTGCTTCACCGTGGGAACCTCCTGCAAATCTTGCGGAGAAAGGCACAGGCGGCGCAAGAGGCGGAAAGCTTCATCTGCCAAAATCAAATTACGGAGCTTATGCCCAGCATCTCAATGATTTCGGCAATTATATGAAGAACAGCGGCGTTGAGCTGTATTCTATTTCAGTGCAGAATGAGCCTGACTATGCCGATGAATGGACAGCATGGTCATCTGATGAAACTACGGATTTTCTTGCAAATTATGCAGATAAAATCACAAGTACCCGTGTAATGTCTCCTGAAACCTTCCAGTATACAAATAAGGACTATTACTCAAAGATTCTTAATAATTCAAAGGCTATGGCAAACTGTGACCTTTTTGGTACGCATTTCTACGGCACACAGCGCAGCCAGATGGATTTCCCTGCACTTGAAAACTGCGGCAAGGAAATCTGGATGACAGAGGTATATGTCCCCAACAGTCACGCCGATTCAAATAATATCTGGGATCAGGCAATTCAGGTTTCGGAAAATATCCATAACGGTCTTGTTGTAGGAAACATGAGTGCTTATGTCTGGTGGTATATCAGAAGAAGCTACAGTCCCATGAGCGAGGACGGCACAATTTCCAAGCGTGGATATAATATGGCGCATTATTCAAAATGGGTTCGTCCCGGCGATATTCGTATAGACGCTACAGAAAAGCCTTCAAGTGACGTACTTGTTTCAGCATACAAAAACGACAATAAACAGGTAACAATTGTTGCTATAAACAAGGGTAAAGAGGGTTATGCTCAGGAATTCACCATTGGCAGCGGCGAAAAAATCATTGACGTTGACCGTTGGAGAACAACAGCAAACGAGAACCTTGCCCTTACAGAAAACCTTGAAAATGACGGTACAAGCTTTTTTGCACAGCTTCCTGCAAGCAGCGTTACAACATTTGTTGTAAGCCTTGAGGGCAGCGGAACAACTCCCGGTTCACAGCCTGATGAAAATGGATATTACTTCCACGACACATTTGAGCAGGAGCTTTCCGGCTGGGCTGGCAGAGGAGATGCCACAGTCATGACAAGCGGACGCACTTTCTACAAGGGCGCAGAAGCTCTCCTTATTCAGAACAGAACAAAGACATGGAACGGAGCTTCTAAGGAACTTAATTCCAAGGTATTCAAGGCAGGAGAGACATACAGCTTCAGCACTCTTGCAACATATTTTGACGGAGAAGCTTCAACTAAATTTTATCTGAAGTTACAGTATACAGGTTCAGACGGTGAAACACACTATGCTACAATTGCGGAGGGTGAGACAGCTCCCGGACAGTGGGTGCAGCTTGCAAATCCTGAATATAAGATTCCCTCTGATGCGTCTTCAATGGTGATATATGTTGAAACGGCAGAGGGTACGGAGAATTTCTATATTGAAGAAGCAATCGGCGCCGTGGCAGGTACAAAAATTGAAGGTCCTGCCGCACCGGTAATTACCACAACTACAACCACAAAGCCCACAACAACAACGACTACGACAACTGCAATCACAAAGCCTATAACTACAACAACAGCAAAGCCTGTTACAACGACAACTACGGTAACAACGAAGCCTGTAACCACAACTACAACGGCTACTGTACCTCCTACACAGCCTACAACAACTGCGCCTGTAAGTAAGATAACATACGGCGATGCAAACTGTGACGGCAATGTTACTATAGCAGATGCAACAGCAATTCTCCAGTATCTTGGAAAAGCGGATACATTCCCTCTGACAGAACAGGGAAAAATCAACGCAGATGTATGCAACAACGGTGACGGTGTACTTGCATCGGATGCCCTTGTAATACAGAAGGTTGATGCTAAGATTTATACAACGGCACAGCTGCCTGTAACTGAATAAGACAACCACAAATTTATCCCTCAGCGAGAGCCTCGCAGGCATACCGCGTTGAGATAATTTCAAAAGGGGAAATATCTTCACGATGTTTAAATACGTAATCTTCAAATTTATCCCTCATAAAAGCGAACGGCTTGGAATTTTCCAAGCCGTTCTCTATATATAGTATTACAGAAGTTGGATAAGAACAAGTGAGTGCTGCCTTAAACAAATGGATGTTCAGGGTGAATTATTGCACGACAGCAGGGCTTTTTTGACGAAATCAGTTCTGCAACCTTATCTGCCGCCTCCTCATCCTTGAAACAGGAGTCAACAGGAATCGACAAATCAAAAAGCAGTGTGGTGAAGCTTTCACCGCAGACAATTCTGAAATCGTGTATAGTAAATGCCGAATCTACTTCGGCGGCACATTCAGCCGCAAAAACTCTGAGCTTATCTACCTGCGGATTATTCACCGCAATGGGGTCAAGGTGAATTGTAACAATTGCCCCGAAATGCTCATTCATATCCCTTTCGAGAATGTCAATTACCTCGTGGGCGTGGTTTATTTCGCTTTCTTCTGAAACCTCCGCATGAAGTGTAATAATAAATCTTCCCGGACCGTAGTCGTGAATCATAAGGTCGTGAATTCCCAGAATATCGGGATAATTTCTGATAAATTCATTGATGTTTTCCACCAGTTCAGGAGATGGGCATGAGCCCAGCAGCAGGTCAACAGTTTCCTTTGCCGCCTTGAATCCTGCAAATATAATCAGACAGGCGACAATTAACGCCGCCCAGCCGTCAAGGCTTACATCAATAAATTTAGCGGAAAGAGTAGTGAAAAATACAAGAAATGTTGCTACAGTATCAGAGGCGCTGTCCAGAGCCGCCGCCTTGATAGCCGCAGAATTAATGGTATTTCCGATTTTTCTGTAGAAAAGGAACAGCCACAGTTTCACGATAATGGCGGCGGCAAGAAGTATCAGCGTAATCAGGTGAAATTCAGGCTTTTCAGGATGAATAATTTTATCAATAGCAGTACGGAACAGCTCAACACCCACAATAATAATCATAATATCCACGATAAATGCCGTTATGTATTCCATTCTGCCGTGTCCGAGAGGATGTTTTTTATCGGCGTGTTTGGAGGACATACGGAATCCGAGGATAGTGACGAGGGACGAGCCAGCGTCGGAGATATTATTGAAAGCGTCGGCAACGATGGACACAGCACCGCTGAAAATTCCCGTGAAAAGCTTAAGTATGAACAGGATGATATTTGCGATAATTCCCGTAGTACCCGACAGCATGGCGTATTTTTCACGTATTTCGGGTTTTTCAGTTTTTTTATAATCCTTTACAAAGGTGCGTATAAGAAAATTTGTAAGCATTGAATCAGCCTTTCTATTTTATTTCATATTTACGGTAGGCATTGGGACTAATATCCGTTTGTTGGCGAAACTGCCGCATGAAGTATTTTTCGTCGTCATATCCGCATTTCTGAGCAATTGAGGGAATATTCAGCGCAGTTGTGACAAGCAGATATTTAGCAAGTGAAATTCGGCTTCTGATAACGTCCTGATGAAAGCTCACCCCGAAAAGATTTTTATAGGCAGCACGAAAATATCCGCAGCTCATGTGCAGGTCACGGCAGACATTTTCAGCGTCCCATTTTCTTTCAGGAAAGGCGTAAATATCCATGCGAATGGTGATGTAAGTGGAATATCCCGAAGATTTGCGGAGATTTTCCAGCTTTTCGGTTTTTCTGTTGATGTCCTCGGAAACAGTGCTGATAATATCTTCGGCAGATGCTCCTGCTGTTGGTAGGGTAATGCTGCTGATAATAATTTCCCGTGAATCCTTCTGCTTACAGTAGAGAGGGGCATGACTTACAAGGACTGAAAGACGGTCAGACATTAATTCGTGAAAATTATCTGACAGATTTCCTACTGCGGCGTAAGCAAAAAGCTTATCAGCAAGCTTTGCACAGATTACGCTGCTGCTGACATTGGTGTTTTTGAGAATTTCAGCTATTTCCATATCCAGACGGACGGAATTGCTTATCTCATCTGAACGGATTTCATCGCTGAAAGCACGGGTTTTTATGAGTATAACAGCTGCTTTTGAATCAGCGTCAGCCGCTGACATGGCATTATCAAGCTCACGGATAAAGCCTGCCCTGTTGTAGATACCCGTAGCCGTATCACGGAAAGCAGAGAGATTGCTGTATTCCAGAAGCTGATTTATGTCGTTTTTCATACGGAGCATACTGAGGGCATTTACTGCTGAATTAATCCAGCCTGTGATAACAGTGTCATAGCCGTCGGATTTATCGTACTGAATAATAAGGTATCCAAGCTCTATACCCTCGGTGAAAAGGGGAACAAAGTACAGGAATTTCTTATCACCTGCACCGGGGAGTTCATCGGGAAAAAGCATTTTTCTTGTGAAATAATGGGGCTCGGAGGAAACTTCAATCGGGCTTATAAGGCGGTACAGCGTCATCATTTCATCATTGGAGCTTTTTTCCAGATTGGATTTATCTTTGAGGCTGCTCCAGTTTTCGTAAAGGCAGAGATACAGACCGCAGCTGTCACGTATCAGATATGTATAGTCCTGCAAAGTACGGATATAATCGCTGAGAGAACGGCACATAGCAAGCTGACGTTCAAAATTTCCGCATATAGTCATGCTGTTGTAGAACTGCACACGGCGGACGTTCTGGAGTTCCTTGACCATAAATTCCTTATCGCTGCCGCATGGACAGCTTCCCCCTGTAACCATGCAGCCTTTAAGGGAAATATCTTCCACAGGAGCGCCGTTAATGAAGTTGTTGAGTATGCTGACAGCTTTAGCGCCGACAGCATAGCGGTTGCGGCTGTAGGTAGTGAGGATAGGGTAGTGGTAGTAGCGTTCGCCTACATATTCATAGCCGATAACGCTTATATCCCTGCCGACTCTGATACCCTTTTCAAACATTTTATCTATAAAGCCGTAAGCCATGAAGTCGTTGGCACATATAACAGCCTGCGGAAGCTGACGGGCGCCGCTGATGTATTCCTCTGCAACATCTTCTCCGGAATTAGTCCAGAAATTGCCATAGATAATATTTTCATCGCTGAATGGCAGACCTTTTTCCGTCATAATATCCTTTACGCCCTCTACACGCTCGTGAGAAGTAGGTATTTCATGCTGTCCCGTGAGAATATCAATACGTGTAAAGCCGTGAACCTCGGTGAGATGCCGTGTAATTTCGTGAAAATCGTCACGTATATTATTATTTACGCATATATATCCGTCAATATTCTCACCTGCGACAACACAGGGAATATTCAGATTTTTTATTTTTTCCAACAGCATGGGACGCAAATCTGATTCCGAAAGGGTTTCAGCCATGACAACAATTCCGTCAAGGCGTGGGGATTCGATAAGCTCATAGATTTTGTTTTCCACTTCAATACTAGCGAAATATTCCAGATAGGAGAAATTGTAGATATTTGATATTACAGCGGTATCAAAACCGTATTTTTCGGCTTGGGACATAATGCCGTCAAGCATAATTTTCTGGACTGACTCAGATGCTCTGCCTACGATTACACCGATAAGTTTTTTATCCTTCAAGAAATACACCACCAATCATAAATTGCTTTATTTATCATATTATACCATAAAAACAGCTTTGACGCAATAGAAATATCTTCAAAAAATCCACTTTTTCTGCAAATTGTGGGTTGTGAACATTCTGTTAATGATGTATAATGATATTAAAAGAGTACGAAAAACGTTTACTGCAGATGATATTGATTGTCTATAGTAACCAACCAATTTATGAAGGGATGATTAATGTGAACAGAAAAAAATTAACTGCTGCTGCTGTATCCGCTGTTGTTTTTGCAAGTAATTTTGTAGTTATGCCTCAGCTTGCAGGTATGCAGTACCATACAGTAAAAGCTGTATGCGATACCTTTGATGAAAACTATGACGGCTGGCATCACACCGAAACAGAAGAAATACTTGTTCCAACCAATGGTATAAACGGCACAAGAGGTCTGCTTGTAACAGGAAGAAATTCTTCCGCAGAGGGTGCTGCTTCATCAAAGGGATTTTACCTTATCGGCGGTGAAAAGTACAGATACAGCATAAATGTAAAGGCTGACACAGCTGAAAAATTCCACCTTTGGCTTACTTATTTAGATGATGAAACTCATGAGGAAACAACAGTTGAACTTGATTCAGCTAAAGCAAAAGCAGGCGAATGGACAGAGCTTTCAGCGGATTTCAAGGCTCCTGAGGGTTCATACGAATTTGAAATGAAAATCACAACAGACAGCACTGCCGATTTTATAATTGATGAGTGTGTCGTTACAGGCAAGGAAACCGCAGCAGTAAAGGCTGCCGGAAATGGTCTGAAAGAGGCTTTTGCAGGATATGGCTTCCGTGTAGGTAATATCCTTAACTATAAAACAGTAAATGATTCTGCTATCAAGGCAAATTACATCAAGGATTTCAATGCAATTGAGGGCGAGAACGAAACAAAACCCGATGCTACATTGATTAAAAACGGCTCCACAAATACAGATGTAAAAGTATCACTTAACAGTTCAGCCGCAATTGCTGACTTCTGTATAAAAAATGATATGGGATTCCGTGGTCATACTCTTGCATGGCATAGCCAGACTCCCCAGTGGTTCTTCAAGGATAACTGGCAGGACGGCGGAAGCTGGGTAAGTGAAAGTGTTATGAAACAGCGTCTTGAAAGCTATATCAAGAATATATTTGCCGCATTCGAATCACAGTATCCCGATCTTGACCTTTACGCTTATGACGTTGTAAATGAAGCTGTATCGGATGATTCAAACAGAACAAAGAACAACGGCGGTGCAAGAGTTCCCGGTTACGGCAACGGCGCTTCACCATGGGTACAGGTTTACGGTGACAACGGCTTTATTGAGGATGCATTTACTTTCGCAAGAAAATATGCACCTGAAGACTGTAAGCTTTTCTACAACGACTATAACGAATATTGGGATCACAAGCGTGATTGTATCATTAATACTGTTCTGAAGCCTCTCAAAGCAAAGAATCTTATTGACGGTATGGGAATGCAGTCACACATTCCCGCAAATGCAACAGGCTTTGCAGGAACTGATTCTTACTTACAGGCAATGGATATGTATCTGGCTCTTGGTCTTGAGGTTCATGTTACAGAGCTTGATATTTCTGTTGAAAGCGGAAAATACAGCTATACAGATCAGGCTAACAAGTACAAGGCTATTTTCCAGCACGCTATGGAAGTAAACACAAGCGGAAAAACTCCCGGAAAGGTTACACTTATTCAGATGTGGGGACCTAATGACGCTAACTCATGGCTTAGTGCAGGTTCAAACGCTCTGCTTTACGATTCAAGCAATCAGCCCAAGGAAGCATATAAAACACTTATGGCTCTCGGTGACGGAAACGGACCGCTGGAGGGCATAGGCGGAACAGTTGAGATTAAGCCTAATGAGTTCGGCTGGTATTATCAGTGCGGTTATGAGGACGGAACAAGCGGTTGGACTGACCGTGGCGGAAACAGCGTAGCACAGAGCTCAGATGAACATTATACGGAATGGGGAAGCAATTCCCTTTTCGTAACAGACAGAAGCGAAACATGGCAGGGTGCTGCTTATACACTCAGTGCAGGTGCATTCAAAGCCGGCGAGACATACAGTTTCAGCGCACACGTTAAGCAGAAGTCAGGCGAGAACGTAAAGTTCATGATGAAGATTGAGTATACAGACGGTTCAGGCGAAACAGCATACAGCGAGATAGCAACAGTAATTGCTCCCGATGATACATGGGCACAGCTTGTGAATACAGAGTATACAATTCCTGCTGACGCATCAGGTGTGAAGATATATATTGAAACAGAGGAATCCCTCACAGATTTCTATATTGACGAGGCAATCGGTGCAGTAGGCGGCACAGGCATACAGGGTGAAGGTCAGCCTGAAATTTCAGGCGGCACCAATCCCGAAGTACCTTCGGGAGAGATTATTCTCGGTGATACAGACCGTGACGGAGTTATTACGGCTCTTGACATGGTATACGCACGAAAGGCTGTTCTTGGCGATATTACAGATTCAGCTGTTATAAAGTGCGCTGACGTAGACCAGAGCGGCAAGGTTGAGATAAATGACCTTGTACTTCTCCAGCAGTTTATTCTCGGAGCAGTTGACACATTTCCCAATAACAGACCTGCTGTTGATATATCTGCACTTGAAGCAAAATTCAAGGATATTTCCATAAACAGCAGCTGGAAAAATGACGGCGAAAACAACGTTCTCTGGACGCATCGTTTCGGAGCTGACCCCGGATTCATGGTATACAAGGACAGACTTTATGTGTATACAACAAATGACGCTCCCGAATACAGAAACGACGGAAAAATTCAGGTAAACACATACAACTCAGGTACTATCAACTGTTTTTCAACTGCTGATATGGTAAACTGGACTGACCACGGCGCAATCCCCGCAGCAGGCAGAAACGGCAGAACTCAGAACGGTGCGGCAAAATGGGCGACTTATGCATGGGCACCCGATGCAGCATGGAAAACAATCAACGGCAAGGACAAATTCTTCCTTTACTTTGCAGACAGCGCAGGCGGAATCGGTGTACTTACAGCTGACAGCCCCGAAGGACCTTACACTGACCCTATCGGCAAGGCGCTTATCAACAAGAGCACAGCAGGCTTCGGTGATGTAACATGGCTCTTTGACCCTGCGGTACTTGTTGATGATGACGGCACAGGTTATCTCTACGTAGGCGGCGGTGTACCTGACGGCAAGGCAGCTGACCCCGGCACAGCAAGAGCAGTTAAGCTTGGCGCTGACATGACATCTCTGTCAGGTTCAGCTGTTAAGATGAATCCTCCCTATCTCTTTGAGGATTCAAGTATTATCAAGGTTGACGATACATACTACTACTCATACTGCACAAACTGGAATACAGGCGGAAATCCTTACGGTTTCGGCAATGCTGAAATCGGCGTTATGACATCTAAAAATCCTCTTGGACCTTTTACATACAAGGGAATTGCACTGAAAAACCCTGCATCATACAAGCTTGACGGCGGCGGAAATAACCACCACTCAATAGTTGAATTCAAGGGCAAGTATTATATGCTTTACCACAGCCGTAATCTTTCAAGAGAGATGAATATTCAGGCTCTCAACTCTGACGGCACAATTGACCTTGGCGGAAACTATCGTTCACCTCATGCAGATGTATGTACCTTCTCTAATGGAATGTTCTCTGCGTCAGGTACAATGAAGGGTGTATCACAGATTGAAACGCTCAATCCCTACACAACAGTACAGGCTGAAACAATGTCCAACCAGTCCAAGGGAATTACCACAAGCGGACTCCAGAACACAAAAGTTATCGGTAAGAAGGGCGAGTGGACAAAGGTAAGCGGCGTTAACTTCAAGAACGGCACAGATTCCCTCACAATCAGAGCTTCTTCCAAGGACGGCGGCGCAGTTAAGGTTTGCGTAGGTTCACCCACAGGGGATGTTATCGGCTACGCAGAGCTTTCATCCACAATGGAGAACGTAACAGTTCCCACAGTAACAAGCATGACAGGCACAAAGGACGTATATTTCGTATTCAGCGGAAACGTTGAATTCGATTCATGGAGCGTCAAATAAGAAATAAATATCCCTCAATAGGTTCATCGGAAGTGTGCATCTTCCGATGAACCCTCCTCTCAAAGAACATATTCCGCTTTCTGCACAATTGCGGAGATGTAGAAAAATATAATGTAAGGGCAAGGCAAATCAGAAAAACCGGTCGTTTTGGGTTACGACCGGCTTTTTGTTTTTTGCACAATAAACTTGGCAAAATTTGACAAGTATACTGTGCATAAAGTAGATTTGCAAAGTTTTCTTGGCAAAACTGTTGACAAGTTTACTTGGCTATGATATACTAATCTTGTCAAGAAAACTTGGCATAATGTTCGGACACATAAACATATCAATCAATATCAATTTTTACGGAGGGATTTATTATGGATAAGGAAAAAATTCTTGAAATGAGCAGAAAAGAAAACAAGGACAGAGATATTGCCGCTTTAGAGGCTGACACTAAAGCAAGTAAACACGCAATTATATCAGGGATTATATTTGCTTTTATTCTTTATGTATGGCAGACAATTGTCAAAGGTGAAAATAATGCAAGCTTACTTGCACTAATGATGTTCTTTAATATGGCAAAGCAATTTTCAATTTATTTCAACCTTAAAAATAAGACAAATCTTGT
>JAFXAJ010000087.1 GCA_017517145.1 Ruminococcus sp. | reverse complement strand
TTGTTTACGAAATCTGTCATGAACAGGCAGCGCGATGTTTTCTTATCCGTGTGCATACATACTGCTATGCTGTTCTTGTCTGAAATGAGGTAGTGCGTCTGCGATATCACATCGGACAGATCCTGCATATCACGGCACAAAAACAGCTTTTCAACAAGCTCGCTATTGGCAAATTGGTTATCCTCAGTGCTGCGTTTTTCGTGCATTTCAAGACGCATACGCAGATCCATATGCTGAAAGCTGCCGCAGCCGCAGCTCATACCTGTGATGAGGTTTACCTTCGGACGGTTTATCTGCAGCTCTTCTTCGCCTGTTATGAGCGAATGCAGACGAGCCACAGCCGTACGTCCTACGTACTCGGCGTCGCAGCTGCAGGTCGTTATGGAGATTATTCCGTTCTGTGAGCAAGAGCTTGCACTGAAGCCCGCAACGATTATATCATCAGGCACGCGGATGCCATATCTGGAAAGCGCCTTTATAAAGAAAAATGCTATGTAATCGCTGTAACAGATGACTGCGTCGGGTTTTTCTATGTCCCCGTATGCGATATCCATTGCCAGCTTATCGGCGCATTCTCGCCAGAAGCCGCCGTATATCATATTGTCGTCCGTTACCGATATTCCGTGCTTTGTAAGCGAGTTTGTAAAGCCTATGTCAGTTCTTGTCGCAACGCCCTGATAGCCGCCCAGAAAATACAATAATTCGCAGCCGTGCTGTTCTATTATATGGTCTGTAAGCTGCTCGATATTGCGGCTGAAGTCGCCTGTGACCGTATTACTGAATACTGTGGAATTTCCTATTACTACAACAGGCTTGCTGCATTTTTCCGCTATATCTCTCGCGAGTCGTTTGCCGAGAGATTTCTGCGAGGAAAAGGTCTTTTCCAGAAAGACAACGCCGTCATATCTGTCATAGTCTATCAGCTCAAATACAGCTTCCTCGCCACAGGTCTTCAGCTGATTGAGCAGCGACATAGAGAATACTGTGGTAACATAGTCCATCCTCTCTGCCTGTTTTGCCACGCCCACGAGATATTCGTCACGATAATCCTCTGTAATATCAGCCATTATCACGCAGATGTTGCCTTTTTTGCTCATATCGATACCGCCTTTCGGAATGTTGTGCTGCTTGAAATTCGTAACGTAATTATATAACAGTTTTGGCGTAAAGTCAAGCAAATTCACAAACTTTGCGTTTTTCGGCAGCATTGCCGTCTGCTGCGATTATTGATAAGTAAACTATATGTTATGGCTTTTGGCAACATATACACGTGCTCTGGCATCTTACGCATAAAAATATACCTGTTACACCTCTGTAAAGCCCTGTCGCACATAATGTATTGAAATGGTTCTAATTGTTGTGTAAAATGGTAATTGGAAATAATTATACAGGAGGCTATATATGAGAACTTTTGATCTTAGCAATGAGGATTCACTGATCGTTAAGGATAACAAGATAGTTGCAAATGTCGGCGGACAGGAGCTTGTTTTCGACATTGAGGCGGTAAACAAACTTGTTGTGTACACGACTTGCATGGGCCCGCTTTCTGACGATATGGGGATGATAATACATCTTAGCGGCGACACTACGATAAGTATTATGTCAGGGCATGAATGTTATGAGAACTTTCTGTTTGACGGACTCGGCAAAGCACTGCCGATCGACCATAAAAAGATCATTGAAGCATCGGGCTGTACCGAGCCTGAAATGTTCGTGATATACAAAAAGGACAGTTATGATTTTCCGTTTGCGGATGGTCCTCACGCTGTCTGTATGACCTGCTGCCATGTGCTGGAGGAGCATAATCCCATCAGATTCGTTTTTCACGATAAAGATAGCTGGCAGTTTTTGTGCGGAGAAGTCCACGAAACGGTTGACGCACGAATGGTTTCGCTTAACGAGATTCTGTATATTGATGATAATATGAAATTTTTTGCAAACCTCGAGTGCGGTGATTATGCCGAGATGGACGAGGAAACAGGCGAATGGATGATTGCACACGACTATTATCCTGAAGACGAGGAATATGACGAAGATGAAGAAGATGATGAGCCTTCATCCGAGAAAGCTCATCGCACCGCATCTTCCTGTGGAAGCAAGCTTGAAATAACCCTTGAAGACGGCGAAGTAAAGGTATCGGGTAGCCTCAATCTCGGTTATATCGGAGTTTTCGCGGATGAACAGATTGAGCTTGATGATACCTTGGAAGAAATAAGAGAATGGGACATCGTGACAGAAAACCTTGACGAGGATTGCACAGACGAGGAGATCATCGAGTTCTTAAATCAGTATTTCAACAGCTTTGCAGATAGAATTACTCAGAATATCGAAAATATCAATAATACATTCCTGCTGTATGTATTTGACGATATGATAAATACTGAGTTTGATTTCAGGGAAATCGATGAGCTGTATATTGAAGAAAAGAACTTTTACAGCAGCGAGATGGATATATCCGAGATCTATAAGGTGTCAGGTCAGGCACTTTCTCCTCTTGCGCCTTATTTTGAAACGCCGAACGACGGCAGTGTTCCGAAGGGGCATTTGGAAGCTGTATTCAGAGGATGCTTCCCGATGTTCGATTTAGACTGTTTAATTGAGAGTATTGAGCTTGAATGTATCGGACTTAGCGACGGAAGTATATCCTTCCAGTGCTCGGATGGCTTTGATAATGTAATTTTGTGCGGTGCTTACGCTGAACTTGATGAGGATCTTAGCTTTTCAGACTGGCATAATTTCTAAATGATTTTTAAGGAGGAAAAGAAAATGGGAGATTTACCAAAGTTCAGGTATCACCCCAATATTTATGATACGGATAAGGTTTTAGATGCTGTTACATTCGGAGAGAACACCTGCCAGTGCTGCGGAGATAAAACCGAGGTTTATGTTACGTCAATGTATTGCAGGGAGAGAATTGAATGT
>JAFXAJ010000086.1 GCA_017517145.1 Ruminococcus sp. | reverse complement strand
GTTATTTCTGGCGGACAGGGAGGGATTCGAACCCTCGATACGCTATTAACGTATACACGAGTTCCAGTCGTGCGCCTTAGACCAGCTCAGCCACCTGTCCACTATGAGGATATTAAATTGTATGAATGAGATAAGAATGAATCTTATCTCATTTATGGTGCGAGTAATGGGACTTGAACCCATACGTCCTTCGACACACGCCCCTCAAACGTGCCTGTCTGCCTATTCCAGCACACTCGCAAAGTACATATAATATTATACTGCAAAAAAAAGCATTTGTCAAGGGTTTTGGAAATATTTTTTTTATTTAATCAATTGCATAATAAAATCCGCAGTGATTCTCTGCGGATTTTGGCTATATTTCGTCCATTACGGCATTTTCAGAGGATTTATTGCTATAAATAAACTGATTTGCTTCAGTGCGAGTTACTTTATTATGTGTGTGCTTTTCGTAGTTTATTTCTGCTTCGGATTTGATATTGTATTGCAAACTGTCGGATTTCTGGGATTCAAACCTGTCGTTGAAATAGGGGAATCCCGGCTGCTGGCTGACATGATTGTATCTGCCGATATTCAGAACTGTTATTGCAGTCAATATAATACTTGTGGCTGTAAGCGATGCACTGTACATTGCGATTTGAGGCAGGGCGAAAAGCAGAAGATGCTTATCCAGTACAGCAGTTAGTATACCGCTGATTACAGCCGTAACAAAGGCTGTACCTGCAGCGCATCCGGCGCTTATTATACTCCTTTTGTAGCAGCCGTTATATCCGAGAATAAAAACGGCTATACTTGGAACGACTCCCAGAAGCAGGGCAAAAAGCGTTTCTGCGCCGAAATTCCCAAGACCTCTTACCGTTGAATCAAGAAGCATCATTGAACACACAAAAAGATAGATAATACATATAATGAAGTCAATTCTTTTGCAGGATTTGAGTATGTCACGGTTTTTCTGAAATTCAGATTTGCTGTCTGTCATAAAATTACCTCTTATAATGAGTCCATGCCATCGTTGTTATAAATATCTGTGGTCGTAATCGGATTTGATTTGCTTACCATGAAATCGTTGCGTTTTTCTGTGGTTATATCGCTCATTTCGTCTGTACTTGTTTTCTGGAAACGCTCATATTTCATCTGGAATTCATCCTTGATTCCACGCTGCTGCTTGTCAAATTCCTGATCAAAACGACGTTCGTTGAAATGAGGAAAGCCGGGTTGATCCTTGAGATATGCATATTTTGTATTTGCAAAGAATGTAAGCATACAAAGTACAATAACAAGTACAAGGATGAGTCTGTTCGCGCTTAATCCGGTAACTCCTTCAAGGAGGATATAGTCAATGAAAGTTCCGCTTACGCCATTGATTATTGCGCTGACAAGCTGTATCAGAAATGCAGCGATTACAAGAACGTTGTTCTTTTTGTAGCATGAGAGGAATCCGCAAGCTGCCGTTGCAGGCTTTATAAGCAAAGCTTCGCATAAAGCCATTCCGGGGTTGACCAGCGGAGAACTAAAAGCAAGGGGGAGAATAAGAATGGCATAAACTCCGATTACAATAATATATATAATAGAGGCTGTGTTGTATATTTTCTTGATTTTGTTCATTGCCGTACAGTTTTCAATCATTGCATTTTCGTTGTTCTGAATCATTTCTGTGTAATTACTCATATCAGTCACTTCTTTCTTAAATTTATCATATTATATATCAGCGATGTTCATTACAACACCGTTTGGGAGTACATTGAGAGTACCGAATGATCTTTTTTTACCGTCGTGGGGATTTCCTGCGCTTCCGGGATTCATGATATAGAATCCATCCTCGTATTTGTTGTAACGCACATGGGTGTGGCCGTAGAGGATAATATCGCAGCCCAGATTAGCGGCAGTTTTCTTTATTATTTCAAGTCCGCTTTTTACATTATAGCGGTGCCCGTGGGTGAGGAAAATCTTATGACCGCAGGCAGGAATGATTTCGAAATCATTGCTAAGGCTGTTGAAATCGCAGTTGCCTGCTACATGGATTACTCTGGAGGCGTAATCAGGATTTTCAGTTAGGAATGAGTCTACATCCCTTTCACCGTCACCAAGGTGGAGAAACAGGTCTGCATCAGAATTCATAAGAAAAACGGAGTCCAGAGCCTGCTTATTGCCGTGACTGTCGGAAATAACGATTATTCGCATAATGACCTCCTTTTAGGCAGGTTAAAATAAGGTGGGGCGGCACTGCATAAGCCTTTGTTACAGCTTTGCGTAAAAATGCTTGTAAAGCTCCTTAAAAAAGCTTTAATATATTATATCATATAACATTATTAATGTCAAGGAGGATTTTATTATGAACAACAATATTGACAAGAATCAGCTTAACGGATTACTTTCCGCAGTGAGCAAAAAAATTGGTATTTCCCCTGAACAACTGAAAAAAGAACTGGAGGAAGGAAAGTTTGACAGTGCTTTATCTGCCATGAGTCCCTCTGATTCGGCAAAATTTCAGCAGGCGGTGAAAAATCCCGCAATTGTTGAAAAGCTGATGAGCTCTCCACAGGCAAAAGCACTTTATAATAAGCTTACAGGCGGAAAATAGGTGATATTTTGGATGACGTAATGAACAGGATAAATGATATTCTCAAAGATGAGGAGAGTCTCCGTCAGCTTTCAGAGCTGGCGGAAATGCTTAAAACAGGGGATGTTCAGGAGGAGTGTACTGAAAGTTCAAACAGCGCAGAACCGCTGAATATGCCTGATATGGGCATGATGCTGAAAATTACAAGTCTTGCAGGTGCAATGAATACGCAGGATAAAAATACAGAATTGCTTATGGCACTTCGTCCTCATCTCAGCGAAAAAGGACAGCTTCGTCTTGACAGGGCGGTAAAGCTGTTGAAGCTGATTGCAGTTTATGAGGCGGCTAAAGAATCAGGTATGCTAAACAATTTAATTTGAAAGGAGGAGGGGAAATGTCTGTTTATGGTTGCGGCAGGGAGCGCAGGAAAGTTGAAAAACCGCCTCTGAAAAAGTCTGTTAAAAGAAATGACATCCTTGGCGGGATCGACAGGGATACCCTTCTGACAGCGGCGGTGATGCTTCTGATGCTCAGAAACGGCGGTGATATGCGGCTTATTCTGGCTCTGGGATATATAATTGCAGGAGGTTTCGGTAAAAATGACAACGGATAATATACTTTATATAATGTATGGTCTTGCGGTACTTGTAATGTTTATTTACTACATAAGAAGGCGAAGGAAATTTCTTTCGGCATTTTTCGGAGTTTTTTCGGGACTTGCTGCACTTTTTCTCCTGAATAAGTTCGGTGGAATGATAGGTGTTGAAATGCCTCTTAATGTTTTCAACCTATGCGGCAGTGCGGTACTG
>JAFXAJ010000085.1 GCA_017517145.1 Ruminococcus sp. | reverse complement strand
CAGGGCGAGAAAAGCGGGAAAAATCGAGGTTTCCTGCCGACAGATACGTGAATATACGCAGGATAAGCACCGCAGAGTTGACGATACTCCCTACGGCGGCGGAATGGGTATGGTAATGCAGTGCGAACCCATTTACAACTGTTACAATGCAGTTTGTGACGAACTTGGCACTAAGCCCCATACTATATATATGTCACCGAAAGGCAAGGTGCTGACGGAGCAGAGAGCTGTGGAATTGTCGAAAATGGACAATATCCTTATTATCTGCGGTCATTACGAGGGAGTTGACCAGCGAGTACTTGATAAAATAGTTGACGAGGAAATCTCAATCGGCGATTATGTCCTGACCGGAGGAGAACTGCCTGCACTTGTGCTTGTTGACAGCGTGGCACGACTCTGCCCCGGAGTGTTGTCGGATGATGTATGCTTCACTGATGAAAGTATATACAGCGGACTTTTAGAATATCCCCAGTATACCCGTCCCGAAGTGTGGGAGGATATGGCTGTTCCCCCTGTTCTGCTGTCGGGACATCACAAAAATATTGAAGCGTGGCGTCACGAACAGAGTCTTGAACTGACAAAAGAACGCCGCCCTGACCTCTACGAAAAATATAATAATAGACAAAATTGATAAACAGTCTATCATTTTCTTTGTAATGCAAATTGTCTATATTAACCATAAACACAGAGCATATTTTGAATCGATTTTTCCTAATATAAGAAAACAACAGTTTTCAACGCACAAAATTATGGATTATCCACAATATTCTATTCATATATCGTTCATATTCACCATAGTGAATATAAACAAGGCAAACTTGAAAATAACTCGTTCATTGCACTTATATGTAGAAAATATAGCAAAGGTGCATTTTTCATTCAAAAAGCCGTTGACTATGTGAAAAAATGAATGTATAATATATTACAGCAAAGGAAAACAAGTTTGCTCAGACGTATCGCACTGGTACGTCACATCAGAGAATAGGAGAGTTGAATATGTTTGTCAGAGAAGTATTGGTCAAGAATCAGGTAGGCCTTCACGCAAGACCCGCAACATTTTTCATCCAGAAAGCTAATGAGTTCAAATCATCAATCTGGATCGAGAAGGAAGAGCGCAGAGTAAACGCTAAGAGCCTGTTGGGTATCCTTTCACTCGGAATCGTTGGCGGTACTAACGTTAAGATTATTGCTGACGGTGCAGATGAAAGAGCTGCTGTAGATGCTCTCGTTGATCTCGTGGACAGCGGTTTCAGCGAAGAAAACAGATAATAGCTGACTCATCACGCAGTATAACTGATATGAAGAATCGGGGGCGTTCTCAATGAACGTCCCCTGTTTTTTTGTCACTGCGACATCATTTCATTATACATATTTTCCGCAAATATTCCGTATCCCCGTGTAGGGTCAGCAACAAACACATGAGTTACTGCGCCTATTATACGGTTATTCTGAATAATAGGACTGCCGCTCATGCCCTGTACTATTCCGCCTGTACGGGAAATCAGTTCCTCGTCTGTTATGCGGAGCACCATATTTTTTGTCGGCTCTGCACCTGTATACTCCACTTCTTCAATCTCTACTGTATACATTTCGGGAACCCTGCCGTTTACTGTGGAAAGTATATATGCTTCTCCCTCTGCAATATCCTGACGATAACCCAGCTTATACTCACCGCATGAAGGGTTATCCTCAGAAAATACGCCGAAAATCCCGCATCTGCTGTTCTTTGTCAATATGCCGTACGGCATTATATCTGCAAATTGTCCGTGGAGACATCCCGGAGCGCCTGCCTTGCCTATCTGTGCCTCAGTTATCTCTACAGGTACGGCTTCACCCTTTTGCAGGGGAACAAGCTCCCCTGTGTCGGCATCGCATATAGGATGCCCTAAACCGCAGAATTTTCCGGTAGCCTTGTCGGTAAAGGTCAGCGTGCCTATTCCTGCTGCACTGTCACGCACCCACATTCCGCTGCGCCATATTTTTTCTTTCTCGGAAAATACAGGCGTAAGAACCGCTGAAATATCAGTTCCGTCACGGCTTATGGCAAGATTTACGTCCTCACCGCCGCTTTCAGCTATAACACGCTGTAAATCTCTGTTTGAGGATAATGGCTTACCGTCTGCATGAGTGATAACATCACCTTTTTCTACACCTGCATCAGCAGCAGGACAGGAAATTCCGTCAACATCGCTCATATCTGTAACCATTACGCCCTCCATAAGGAGCTTTATACCAAAGGGAAATCCACCCACAATAAGCGTTGGAGCTTCACTGTGACTGACTTTTACAGATTTTACTGGGATATTCCCCATAATTGTCAATTCCGCACGATTTTCCGAGGTTAATTCACTGCGCAAGGCAGGATATGCCGCAAATTCCACTGTTGCTGAATCAGTTGTGACCGTATCGGGAAGATTTGTATTCAGATAACCTGCCACTGCGAATAATCCCAGAAATGCCGCAGATAATACTGCTGCGGAAGCTTTCAGAAAAATATTTTTAAACAGTTTTTTCAACTCCTTTCAGCCGATGCCAACGCTGTCGGCTGAGATTATTATATATTAAAATAAGCATGGTATGAATGAAAAATTATCTCAGAGGTGAAAATTTTGAAAAATACAACAAATAAAAGACTAAAAGCTGCTGTCATGATAATTATGGTCATTCTGACACTGGTTTATTCACTAATTATGCCTATTATGGCTGGGTCAGGTCTGCTCTGGAACGGTGACAGCTACGGCAGCCGCATTGTAAATGTGGGAATCTTCCTTATTATATCCGGAATTCTGATGACAGCAGGAAATTTGCTCAGTCTTTGCAGAAAGCGTATTTTTTGCGTAATCTCGGCAATTCTGACAGCTGTTGGTTTGATTCTCTGCCTTGTTATGATTTACATATTATGCAGTCATGCCGACAGTGCAGGCTGGGCTGATAATTACACCTTTGAGCCAGCCAGCCGTATGTACAGAGAACGCCTGCTGCCTGCCGCTGTGCCGTGTATTATGGCGTTTTTAGCAAACATCAAAAATATCAAACGTGTTAAAAAACTATAATATCTTAATGAGCTTGGTTTCCCAAAGCAATCCCTACGTCATAGTTTTTCAACAACAAAAAAGGCGAGCAGTGCTCGCCTTTTGTATTAAAATTTACTTTATATTCCAGCTGAATAGTTGGGTGCTTCCTTTGTAATGTAAATATCGTGGGGATGACTCTCCTTGAGTCCTGCACCTGTGATTCTTACGAACTTAGCCTTCTCGTGAAGTGTGGGAATATCCTTGCAGCCGCAAAGTCCCATTCCTGAACGGATTCCGCCGATAAGCTGATATACTGTATCTGCAAGTGCGCCCTTGAAAGGAACTCGTCCCTCTACACCCTCAGGAACAAGCTTCTTTGCGCCCTCCTGGAAATATCTGTCAGTTGAGCCGTTAGCCATTGCGCCAAGACTTCCCATTCCTCTGTATACCTTGAACTGACGTCCCTGATATATTTCAGTTTCGCCGGGAGCTTCAGCACATCCAGCCAGAAGTGAACCAAGCATAACTACGTTTGCACCTGCTGCCAGAGCCTTTACAATATCGCCTGAATACTTGATACCGCCGTCGGCAATAACGGGAATATTGTACTTCTGAGCCACACAAGCAACGTCATAAACTGCTGTAACCTGAGGTACGCCGCAGCCTGCAACAACTCTTGTTGTACAGATTGAGCCGGGGCCGATACCTACCTTGAGGCAGTCTGCACCTGCTGCGATAAGAGCCTCCGCAGCCTCAGCTGTTGCGATATTTCCTGCAATAACGGGAATATCGGGATATTCAGCCTTAATCATCTTCAGGCACTTAATAACATTTGCGCTGTGTCCGTGAGAGGAATCCAGTACGAGTATATCAACCTGTGCGTCAATAAGAGCCTTTGCTCTTTCAAGCACATTTGCTGTAACGCCGATTCCTGCACCGCAAAGGAGTCTGCCCTTGCTGTCTCTTGCAGAATTAGGATACTGCACTGACTTCTCAATGTCCTTGATTGTGATAAGTCCCTTGAGATAGCCGCCATCGTCAACAATGGGAAGCTTTTCAATCTTGTGCTTGCGGAGTATCTCCTGAGCCTGCTCCATAGTTGTACCAACGGGAGCTGTAATGAGGTTGTCCTTTGTCATAACCTCGGAAATCTTTGCGGAAAAGTCTGTAAGGAATCTCATATCTCTGTTAGTGATGATTCCTACAAGCTTATTCTTGTCGTCAACAATGGGCACACCGGAAATCTTGTACTTGCCCATAAGCTCGTCTGCATCTGAAACGAGTCTGTCCTCTGTAAGGGAGAAAGGATTTACAATAACGCCGTTTTCGGAACGCTTAACCTTGTCCACTTCATCAGCCTGCTGCTCAATTGTCATATTCTTATGAATGATACCGATACCGCCCTCACGTGCTATAGCAATAGCCATACGTGAATCTGTAACTGTATCCATAGCGGCAGTCATAATAGGGGTATTGAGTGTGATGTTTCCTGCAAGTCTTGTTTCAAGATTAATCATGTTAGGGGTAACATCCGACTCATCGGGAATGAGCAGTACATCGTCGAATGTAAGTCCCTCTTTCTGGAATTTGCTGTTAATATCAGTCAGCATAATAAATCCTCCTTATCTTTATTACGGAATTTTCATCCGTCTTTAACCGAGTTTATTAACATTAATAATAACATTTTTTCGCTCTTATGTCAAGAGATACCGAAAAAACTATCATAGAAAATATATGTGGAATCAACACTGTGATTTGGCAATTTTACCCTTTGCCGCCTCCTGTGGAATTTGCAGCGTATATCTCAAGTATAACAGACGAGTCCGAAGCGTCTATTATTCCGTCGCTGTTCATATCTCCCATGAATATCTGTTTCCTTGAATAGGACACTGGCGCTCCTGTTGATACCATGGCATATTCTGCAAGCACAGATGAGGCATCAGAAGCGTCAGAAGTATCGTCACCGTTTACATCGCCTGCAACAAAATTTTTCGGGTCTACAAAATCTATACCGTTTTCTCTTGCATATCTTGCAGCTGTACTGCCTGTAGTTCCTTTCATGAGAAAACCTTCAACAAGGACGCTGCCCTCCTCATGGGCAGTCGCTTTTACGCCTATTGCGTCATTGCCAATTGCAATAACTCCCGAAGGAATTACAGCGTCGAGATTCTCACAGCCGAAAAAGGCTTCCTCTCCTATGCTTTTCAGCGTAGTCGGCAGTGTAACCTTTTCCAGTTTAGGACAGGAGAAAAAACATTCATCGGGAATCACAGTAATTCCCTGCCCGATTACAACCTCTTTCAACTCGGTACAGCTCATAAATGTTTTTGCTCCCATGGATTTGATTCCGCCATGTATAGTTATTTTTTCAAGGCTGAAATTGCCTGCATACGCTTTTTCACTCAGAGATGTTATAGTGTAGCCCTCTATTTCCTGCGGCACAAATGTTTCCGCATAGCTGGCGGGCAGCAGAGCCGATTTAAGTTCGGCAGTCTTTCCGTCAGCGTTGACCAGTATAGTATAATTTACAGCATTGATTACAGTTGTAATTTCCTGCCGTGTATCAGCCACAGGTACAGCTGCCATAATTCCGCTTAACAGAACAGCAAAAAGCTTCATCACAGCACTTCCCTTCTGACGATTTTTCCGTCAATCATAACAAGCGCAGGTTCAGACATAAGGTCAAGGGGATTTTCTCCCTTGCGGTAAAGCTGAATATCTCCGTTTTTCCCTTTTGCAAGGCTGCCTGTTTCCTCGTCTATTCCAAGAATCTCCGCCGCATCTATGGTAATGCTTCTCAGCGCCTTTTCCATTTCAAGTCCGCCCTTTACCGCTGCCTGTGCCGACAGGGGAAGATACTGTATTGGTATAACCGTATGATCAGTGCATACAGCAATTTTCACGTTATTTTCCGCAAGTACAGCCGCATTTTTCAGTTCAAGGCCTTTCATTTCAGGCTTGCAGCGGTCGCATATCATCGGACCGCATATTACAGGGATTTCTTCCTCCCCCAGTATATCAGCGATTTTATATCCCTCTGTGCCGTGAACTATGACAGCTTCAAGGGAAAATTCCTTTGCTATACGCAGAGCCGTACATATATCATCCGCACGGTGACAGTGGAAAAACGCCTTCTGCTTGCGGTCAAGGAGAGGCATCAGCGCCTCACATTTTATGTCGTACTCAGGCGGTTCATAATTCTCGTTGTCGGAATAGTATATATCCATATCATGGGCATATCTCCTCGACTTGTATAAGCCTTCACGGATTATAGCCGCTGTTGCCATACGTGTTATAGGGGCTTCACCCTTGTCATTGTACACACGCTTTGGATTTTCTCCCAATGCAAATTTTATACCGCAGTTCTTCACCAGCATATCGTCAATACGTCTGCCTGCCGTCTTTATTACGCATATTTCCCCTCCGCAGGCATTTGCACTGCCGGGACAGGAAGCAACGGCTGTTATGCCTCTCATTCGTGCTTCCTCAAAGCATCTGTCAAAAGGATTTATGCCGTCAATCGCCCTCATCTGGGGTGTGAACGGCTCGGAAGATTCGTTGCAGTCATCGCCCTCGAAATCCACTCCGTCCTCAATTATTCCCAGATGTGTATGTGCGTCAATAAAGCCGGGAAGAACTGTTCCTCCCTTTGCATCTATGCTGTCATCGGGAATATTGACGGGATTTCCCTCACCGATTGCAGATATGCTGCCTCCGTCTATCTCAATCCAGCCGTTTTCTATAACGCCTTTGCTGTCCATGGTATATATTTCAGCATTATATATAAGCATAAAAACCTCCGTTTATTTCAGCATCTTCACAGCATCAATTATCAGCTCCGCCGTACTGAGAGGACTGCCGCTGCCGTCTATCTGCATTGTGGAATGTTTCATATACACATCATATCTGGCATTGAACCGTTCTTCAAGCTCCTCCTTTGTGGAGGAAATGACTATGGGACGGTTTTCGTCGCCGCTTATACGCTCATAGCAGGCTTCAAAGTCAAGGTCAATGAATATTACTGCTCCTGCCTTTGCCGCTGCCGCCGCAGTATCGGGATTCAGCATCGCTCCCCCTCCGCAGGCAACTATGATATTTTTTCCGCAGAGGGATTTTATTACCTCCGCTTCAGCCTGTCGGAAGTACGGCTCACCCTTTTCAGCAAATATTTCAGGTATGCTCATACCCTCTCTTTCCACTATAAGCTCATCGGAATCACAGAAGCCGTAGCCCAGCTTTTTGGCGGCAATTCTGCCGACGGTAGTCTTACCGCAGCCCATGAATCCACATAAAAATACAGTCATATCACTTACCCCGATTCATTTTTTCCACTTCGTTTTCAACTTCACTGATAATAGCCGAAATATCCTCCGCAGAAAATTCACCGCCGTACCACAATTCATGAGCCTTTACAGCCTGATATACAAGCATTGCCGCACCGCCTACCGCCATGCGTCCCAGTGCTCTTGCCTTTTTTATGAGGAGAGTTTCTGTAGGATTATATATCACATCGAAAAAAGTAAGACAATTTTCAACAACCTCATCGGATACAGCACATTCATCGGTTTTCGGGTACATTCCAACAGGAGTAGCATTCACCAGCAGGTCAAAGCTGCCCTGAATCTCGCTGATAAGGCATATTTTCACTGAGGCTTCACCGCACTTCGCAAGAATTTCCGCCATGACAAGCTGTGCCGTTTTCACATTGGAAGGACGAACTGCAATTGTCAGCTCCGCACCGTGGAGAGCCGCCTCTATGGCTATCATTCTGCCTACTCCGCCGCATCCCACAAGGAGGACTCTGCCGCCTAAGGGAAGCAGCTCCGCTGAACGGAGAAAACCGTCACAATCGGTATTATATCCCGTCATTACGCCGTTTATGTTCGCTATGCAGTTGACGGAATTATATCTCTCCGCACTTTCGCCAAGGCTGTCTGTCATAGGAATTATCGACATTTTATGGGGAATTGTGATATTGAATCCCTTCAGCTCACGGAGCATTTCTTCGCTTGCCTCAAGATTTTCAGGTGCAATATCTATAAGCTCGTAGCTGTAATCACTGATTCCGCTGAGAGAAAAGAGCCTTTCGTGAATCAGGGGAGACATGGAATGACCGAGAGGATGACCTATCAGACCATATTTATCCATAGATTTCTGCCCCCTCAAGTCCAGCAAGATTTTCAATATTCAGTGCTGTTACGCCCTTGAGAGTCTTTTTCACAAGTCCTGTGAGAGTCTTTCCGGGACCAAATTCAACAAAAGTATCCGCACCTGCTGCCTCCATTGCTGCAAGCTCTGATGTAAAGCGGACGGGAGATACTATATGCTTTGCAAGAAGTGACGGCATATCGCTGAAATCTGTCAGTTCACCGCCTGTTACGTTGGAATAATATTTTACCTGCGGCGCTTTGAAGGTAATTGTCTTTGCTGTTTCGTAAAATTTATCTGCGGCAGACTGCATAAGCTTTGAATGAAATGCGCCTGCTACGTTGAGAGTAATAACTCTTGCCTTCATTTCTGCAAAAACTTCACATACCTCGTCGATGCCTTCAGGAGTTCCTGCAATTACTGTCTGCTGAGGGGAATTGTAGTTTACCGCTGTGACATAATTTGAAGCATTTGCACATACTTCCTCGATTTTTTCAGGAGCAAGCTTCATGACAGCCGCCATTGCACCCTTATTTTCAGCGGCAGCAGTCTCCATAGCCTCTGCACGGGCTTTAATAAGACGGAATCCGTCCTCAGCTGTAACCATGCCTGAGCTTACAAGTGCGGCATATTCTCCAAGAGAATGACCTGCAACACCGTCAAATACATATCCCTTTTCAACAGCTGCATTAAGGCATACAAGAGATGTGAGCATAATAGCAGGCTGAGCGTTTATTGTTCTGGAAAGCTCCTCTATGGACGCTTCGAAACAAATTTTTCTCATGTCCTTTCCCATTATTTCAGATGCTGTGTCATACAATACTGCGGCAGCAGGAAATGCCTCCGCAATATCTTTTCCCATACCCTGAGACTGTGATCCCTGTCCAACAAACAGTGAAATCTTCATAATTTTAAATGTTCCTTTCTGTAAATAATGACGAACAAAGCGACTATTTTGCCTAATTATTCTAATAAATCCTGTCTAATTTGCCGAATTTTCATTTCATACCCTTTAAAAGGGGAAAAAATTCTTGCAAAAAATCCGGAAATGATTTACAATATATGTATATATGTATGCTGATTATCATATTTCACTTTGTATCGCCTTTTGATTTCAGTATACTATAACTATAACATATATTTGAAAATAATACAACACTTTTTTCAAAAATTTCATTTAAAAAGTGTTTGAGATAAAGGAGCTGCAGAATGGGAATCAACATACTGGGAATGGGTAGTTATCTCCCCGAAAAAATTATGACAAACGATGACTTTGCCGGTTTTCTCGATACCAACGACGAGTGGATCCGTACACGTACCGGCATAAATTCAAGAAACATGGCAGGCTGGGAACCTGTCTGGCTCATGGGCAAGAATGCCGCCCTCAAAGCTATTGAAAAAGCCGGCATCAGCCCCGAAGAAATTGGTCTCGTTATTGTCAGCACTGTTACAAGCGATTTCGTTACACCAAGTATAGCAAGTATTCTCCAGTATGAACTCGGCATTAAAAATGCCGCTGCTTTTGACCTTAATGCAGCTTGTTCCGGATTTGTATACTCCGTTGATACTGCAAGACGTTTCCTCGAAACAGACGATAACATAAAGTATGCCCTTGTGGTATCTGCGGAGGCTATTTCTCGTATCTGCGACTTTACCGACAGAAGCACCTGTATTCTTTTCGGTGACGGCGCTGCCGCTGTAGTTCTGGAAAAAAGCGATAAAATGTACTCATCTTTCCTCAATTCTGACGGAAGCGGTGCAAGAAAGCTTTTTGCTAAAAACTGTCAGCCTGCTGAAATTGTGAAGCAGAATTCCGATTTCGATGACGGTTTTGCTGATATGCCCGTTCATAAGCTCTATCAGGACGGCAAGGAAGTATATAAATTCGCTGTAAAGGCACTCCCGACTGCTTTCAGGGCTGCTGCTGAAAAAATCGGCATAACAAGCAATGAAATCGACTGGTTTGTGCCCCATCAGGCTAATGTGAGAATTATCGAGACTGCTGCTAAAAATCTTGGCGCTCCCATGGATAAATTCATCGTCACTCTCGACCACCATGGAAATACTTCCAGCGCTTCAATTCCTCTCGCCCTCAACGAAGCTATTGAAAACGGCACTATCACAAGAGGTCAGAAGCTTGCACTTGTAGGCTTCGGCGCAGGTCTTTCCTACGGCAGTGTAATATTGGAATATTAATTTATATCTGGCGGATAATATCCGCCCTACAAAAAGAATTCATCTAAAATATTATAGATTTACAACAATAAAAAGGAGGACAATTATGAAAACAAGAATTACAGAATTATTAGGCTGTCAGTACCCCATTATTCAGGGCGGTATGGCTTGGGTTGCAGAGCATACCCTTGCAGCAGCCGTATCAAATGCAGGCGGTATCGGTCTTATCGCAGGAGGTTCAGCTCCCATTGACTATCTCCGTGAACAGATTCGCCTCTGCAAGGAGAAAACAAATAAGCCCTTCGGCGTAAATATTATGCTCATGAGTCCTAACGCTGAGGATCTCGCTCAGCTTTGTATAGATGAAAAAGTTGCCGTTGTTACTACAGGCGCAGGAAATCCCGGAAAATTCATTCCCGCATGGAAAGAAGCAGGAATAAAGGTTATCCCTGTTATCCCCTCAGTTGCTCTTGCTAAGCGCATGGAGCGTGCAGGTGCTGATGCTGTTGTTGCAGAGGGTACGGAATCAGGCGGTCATATCGGTGAAAATACAACTATGTGCCTTGTTCCGCAGGTTGTTGACGCTCTTGAAATTCCCGTAATTGCCGCAGGCGGTATCGCTGACGGCAGAGGTATTGCGGCTTCCTTTATGCTTGGCGCAGAGGGCGTACAGATTGGTACACGCTTCCTTGCTTCTGAGGAATGTCAGATTCATCCCACTTTCAAGGAGCTTGTTGTTAAGGCTAAGGACACCGACAGCGTTGTTACAGGCAGATACACAGGTCACCCTTGCAGAAATATCAAGACAAAGTTTGCGAAAATGCTTGCAAACGGTGAAAAGGACGGCTCACTCACTCCCGAACAGTTCGAGGAAGTTACTCTCGGTTCGCTCAGAAAGGCTGTTCAGGACGGTAACGTTGAAGAAGGTTCATTCCTCTGCGGTGCCATTGCAGGTATGATTAACGATATTAAACCCTGCGACGCTATCGTTAAGGAGCTTATGGAACAGGCTGAGAGATTAATTAAGAATTAAGAATTATGAATTACGAATTGTAAATAAATTCGTAATTATTTGTGAGGGCGATGCTCATATCGCTCCGTTAAATTTATATAAGGATAGGGATTATTATGGGAAAAATAAGTTTTAAATACTGTCCCGTGTGTGGCGGTGAACTTCAAGAGGGGAAAATATCAGTTCCAGTATCGAGGCGAATTGGTATAATGAATGGCTTTACTGATACAATTAACTTTTATTGTGAAGAAGATATTCAATACAATAAAGAGCATCCATTAAAGAGTGCTTTTTCAGTTAGTTACACGAAAAGCACTTGCTTTTCCGCATTTAAACAGCCGTGTATTCCTGCGGGGTACTGTGAAAAGTGCGATAGAATTATTGCGGATATCGAAATAAGAGAAAGCTATAATCCAATAGGAGAAGAATCTCTGCCAACCTATGATATGGATTATTACAGCATAGGAACTGAAAGTACAATAAACGATGAAAATGTTTATGTTATGGATGATCCTTCCTATGAAGAATGGACCGATCTTATTGAATGGAATAATTTTGATGACGAAAACGAAGAATGACGAATTGTATGGCTGCTATAAATTGATATAAGGATAGAGATTATTATGAAAGAATATAAGTTTATAAGAATGACATACAGGATGCTAAAAGGCGGATACGTAACTGCAAAAGGGGACGGATACCGTAACCACAGAACAGTAATCAGAGATATGGCTGAACAGGGTTGGCGGTTTGTCGGCAATCTTCCCGTTGATACGGGCGGTTATGGCGCTCTTATGAGCTACGACCTTGTATTTGAAATTGATTGTGAAAATTAAAACAATTGCCAGATTTAAAGGCTGACAGCTTGCTTTGCTAAGCAAAGCGTAACGAAAATGGAGGTAAATTATGGCTACAGCAATTATAACAGGCGCTTCACAGGGAATAGGCGCCTGCATCGCAAAAAGACTTGCAAAGGACGGCTTTGATGTCGTTATAAACTACTATCCCAGCGAAAGCAGTAAGGAAAAGGCTCTCGCCGTTGCAGCTGAATGTGAAGCTTTCGGCGTTAAGGCACTGTGCATCGGTGCCGACGTTTCACAGTTCGACCAGTGCGAAGCAATGGTAAAACAGGTAAAGGCTGAATTTGGCTCTATTGACGCTCTCGTAAACAATGCTGGCATAACAAAGGATACTCTCCTTGCTCGTATGAAAGAGGAGGATTACGATGCTGTTATCGCTGTTAACCAGAAAAGCGTGTACAATATGTTAAAGCATACCTGCGCTGTTATGATGAAGCAGCGTCACGGCAGAATTGTAAATGTTTCCTCTGTTGCAGGTCTTTACGGAAATCCCGGTCAGGTCAACTATTCCGCTTCAAAAGCAGCTATTATCGGTATGACAAAGACTATCGCCAAGGAGTTCGGCTCAAGAAATATTACTTGTAATGCCGTTGCTCCCGGCTTTATAAATACACCTATGACAGCCTCTCTCTCTGATGAGCTTAAAGAAAAAATGCTTGGCGCTGTTGCTCTCGGCAGATACGGTGAGCCTGAAGAAATTGCTTCTGTTGTTTCATTCCTTGTTTCCGATGACGCTTCTTACGTTACAGGACAGGTAATTGAAATTTCAGGCGGTCTTTCAATGTAATCAGAATAAAAAATACAGAAGTTCCCCAAAGGATGTCTAATTATCTGACATTTCGGGCAGATAATATCTGCCCCTGCACAATAGAGGAATTAAAATGCACATAGAAAGGAAAATGATAAAATATATGAGCAGACGAGTTGTTATCACAGGCATGGGCGCTGTTACCCCCCTCGGTACAGGCGTTGAAAAATTCTGGAACGGTATCAAGGAAAATAAAATTGGCTTTTCTTATATAGATTCCTTTGAAACAGAACGTACAGGCGTTAAAATCGCAGGTATTGTCCGTGATTTCGATGAAACAGATTACTATGACATAAAGGGCTGCTTTGATAAAAAAGAAGCAAAGCGCATGGACAGATTCACAAAATACGCTGTTGTTGCCGCACACGAAGCCATGACTGACGCAGAAACAGATTTCTCCGATATTGACTGCTACAGGGCAGGCGTTCTTGTTGGTTCCGGTATCGGCGGTATCGACCTCACTCTTTCAGAATACAGCAAGTATCTGGAAAAAGGTCCTTCCCGTGTTTCCGCTTTCTATATTCCCATGATGATAAGCAATATGGCTTCCGGTACCATCGCTATGAAAACAGGCTTCAGAGGCGCTAATTTCGACATATCCTCTGCCTGTGCAACTGCTACTCACGCTATCGGTGAGGCTTTCCGCAAAATCAAGGACGGCTACCTCGATGTGTGCATTGCGGGCGGTACTGAAAGCACAAATGTGGAATTTACTTATGCCGGTTTTGCAAATATGAAGGCTCTCACTAAGGCTGATGACCTTTCAAGAGCTTCTATCCCCTTTGACAAGGAACGTCACGGCTTTGTCCTCAGCGAAGGAAGCGGCGTTCTCGTTCTCGAAGAATACGAACACGCCAAGGCAAGAGGCGCTAAGATATACGCTGAAATTGCAGGCTACGGCGCTACTGACGACGGCTATCACATGACTTCCCCTATGCCTACAGGTGAAGCTGCCGGAATGGGCATGAAACTTGCTATGCAAGAGGCTGGACTTACCCCTGCTGATATTGACTACATCAACGCTCACGGCACTTCCACAGGTCTCAATGACAAGTACGAAACTGCCGCTATAAAGCTGGCTTTCGGCGATGAGGCAAAAAATGTGAAAATCAGCTCCACCAAGTCTATGACAGGACATCTCCTCGGTGCAGCAGGCGCTATTGAAGCTATTGTATGCGCCAAATCTATTGAAGAAGGTCTTATTCATCCTACTGTGGGATATAAAGTCCCCGATGAGGAATGTGACCTCAATTATTGTGTAAACGGAAATATTCAGCAGGAGGTCAATGCCGTTCTCTCCAACTCTCTCGGATTCGGCGGTCATAACGGTACTCTCTGCTTTAAAAAAGTAAAAGAATAAGGAGTAAGCCTATGTGTAAAATTCTCGGTACAGTCGATATGGAATCTATCGAAAAGCTGGCTAAAATCGTAAAGGAAAACGAGCTTTCCGAAATCACCATTTCCAACGATGACTGCAACATAACAATAAAGGGCAAGAAATGCCCTCCCCCTGTCCCTGCCATGGGTATGCCCATGACTGCTTTGTCTGCTCCCGCTGCCGTAGCTGCTCCTGTGCAGACTGATGAAACTGCTGCCGCTGAGCCTGCTGCTGAGGGCAATGTAGTAAAATCCCCCATTGTAGGCACTTTCTATCAGGCACCCTCTCCCGATAAGCCGCCTTTTGTAAAGGTTGGCGATACCGTGAAAAAGGGCGATGTAATCATGATTATTGAATCCATGAAGCTTATGAACGAGGTTCAGTCCGAATTTGACGGCGTTGTTGAGCGTATCCTTGTAACTGACGGTCAGGCTGTTGAGTTCGACCAGCCTATTATGATTATCAAGTAAGGGGGATTTTTCATGTCAGATGTTTTAATGAATAAAGAGCAGATAATGGAAATTATCCCTCACCGTGACCCGTTTCTTCTTATTGACGAAATTGTTGAAATGGAAGTGGGCGTTAAGGTAAAGGCAAGAAAGTACATCAAGGAGGACGATTTCTGGTTCAAGGGACATTTCCCGAATTATCCTGTAACTCCCGGTGTGCTTATGGTTGAAATGCTCGCTCAGGCAGGTGCTGTATGTATGCTTTCAAAGCCTGAATTCAAGGGAAAAATCGGACTTTTCGGCGGTATCGACAAGGCTAAGTTCCGCCGTCAGGTTGTCCCCGGCGATGTTCTCGACCTTGAAGTTGAGATTATCCGCCAGAGAGGTCCTGTAGGCACAGGAAAAGCTCTTGCATCCGTTGACGGCGAAAAGGCTGTTTCCTGCGAAATTACCTTTGTTGTCGCAGACGGCGACAAAGATTGATGTTACAATTAGGAGTACAATAAATGTTTAAAAAAATACTGATTGCTAACCGTGGAGAAATTGCGGTGCGCATTATCCGTGCCTGTCGTGAACTGGGTGTGCGCTGCGTTGCGGTTTATTCTACTGCGGATAAAGACTCCCTCCACGCTCAGATTGCCGATGAGGCGGTATGTATCGGCCCTCCCGCAACCAAAGACAGCTACCTCAATATGAATGCTGTTATTCAGGCGGCTGTCAATGTAGGGGCAGAAGCTATTCACCCCGGTTTCGGTTTTCTCTCAGAAAATGCCGAATTTGCACGACTCTGCGAAAAAAGCGGCATTGTTTTTATCGGTCCTTCATATAAATCTATCGAAATGCTGGGCGATAAAGCGGCTGCAAAAGAAACTATGGCAGCAGCTGGAGTTCCTGTTATACCAGGCTCAAAGGGTGCTGTTAAAAATATCAGCGACGCCAAGGAAATCGCTGAAAAGTGCGGTTATCCCATTCTTGTAAAGGCATCCGCAGGCGGCGGCGGCAGAGGTATCCGCCGTGTGGATTCTCCCGATGACCTTGAAGCTCAGGTAACTGCCGCACAGCAGGAAGCCCTCGCTTTCTTCGGTGATGATACTGTTTATATTGAGAAATTCCTCGTTAATCCCCATCATGTGGAAATTCAGATTATGGCGGATAAAATGGGCAATACTATATATCTCGGTGAACGTGACTGCTCCATGCAGCGCCGCAACCAGAAGATTCTTGAAGAATGTCCCAGTCCTGTTGTAAGCCCTGAACTCCGTGAAAAAATGGGTAAGGCTGCTGTTACTGCCGCTAAGGAATGTGGTTACTTCAACGCAGGTACTATTGAATTTCTCGTTGACGAAAACCGTGACTTCTACTTCATGGAGATGAATACCCGTATTCAGGTTGAGCATCCCATTACAGAGGAAGTTACAGGCTTTGACCTTGTAAAGGCACAGATTGAAGTTGCTTCAGGTCTGCCCCTCCGCATAAAACAGGAGGATGTACGTATGACAGGTCATGCTATTGAATGTCGTATAAATGCGGAAAATCCCAATCTGAATTTCCGCCCCTCCCCCGGTACTATTAACGCCCTCTACGTTCCGGGCGGTCCGGGTATACGCATCGACAGCGCTGTTTATCAGGGATATACCATTACACCCTATTATGATTCCATGATTGGCAAGCTTATCGTTCATGGTGCTGACCGTGATGAGGCTATTCGCAAAATGAGATGGGCACTGTCGGAATTTATTGTTGACGGTGTTGATACAAATATAGATTTCCAGCTGGAGATTATCAAACTGCCTGAATTTATGGAAGGAAACTACGACAACGGTTTCCTGACAAGATATATGGCTGATAAAAAATAAGGCGGTGATTATTGATGTTTGATGATTTTTTCAAGGTTGTAAAATACCGCTTCAACGGCGGTGAGGAGGAAGAATCAGCCCCCTCCATAAAATGTCCCAGATGTCAGAGCAATATCCCCGTTGAACGCTATGAGGAACTGCACAGAGTATGCCCTAACTGCAACTATCACGGCAGACTGTCCGCAAGAGAGCGTATCGCTATTACCTTCGACAAGGGAAGCTTCGAGGAATTTGACAAGGATATGATAAGCTGTGACCCCATAAACTTCCCCGATTATACTGAAAAACAGGCTGAACTCCGTGAAACTACAGGTCTTAATGACGCTATAGTTACAGGTACTGCTCTTATAAAGGGACGCAGAGCTGTTGTAGGTATTATGGATTCACGCTATATGATGGCTTCTATGGGAAGCGTTGTAGGTGAAAAAATTGCACGTGCATTTGAATATGCTACGGAGAATAACCTGCCTGTCGTTATGTTCACCGCTTCAGGCGGTGCACGTATGCAGGAGGGTATTGTTTCTCTCATGCAGATGGCTAAAACTTCGGGAGCTGTAAAACTCCACAGCGACAGCGGCGGACTTTATATAACCGTACTCACTGACCCTACTACGGGCGGTGTTACGGCAAGTTTTGCATCGCTGGGCGATATTATCATTGCTGAACCGAAAATACTCATCGGCTTCGCAGGCAGACGAGTTATTGAAAGCACCATGAAACAGCGTCTACCGGAGGACTTCCAGCTTGCTGAATTCATGCAGCAGAAAGGCTTCGTAGATATGATTGTGGATCGTAAAAAAATGCGTTCCACCCTCTCAAAGCTTATTGCTATGCATACCAATGACAGAAAGGAGGTCTGAGCTTTGGAGAATACTAAAACGGCATGGGAGCGTCTTGCCCTTGTTCATACAAAGGGCAGACCTACCATAAGAGATTATATTCCCCTTATTTTTACGGATTTCTACGAGATGCACGGTGACAGACTCTACGGCGATGACCATGCTGTTATCGGAGGAATTGCCCGCCTTGAAGGAAAGCCTGTTACCATTATTGCACAGGTCAAGGGCAGGGATTTAAACGAAAATAAAGACTGCAATTTTGCTATGCCCCTTCCCGAAGGCTACAGAAAGGCGCTCCGTCTTGCAAAACAGGCGGAAAAATTCCACCGCCCTGTTATATGCTTCATTGATACTCCCGGAGCTTATGCAGGCATGGCGGCTGAAGAACGTGGACAGGGTGAAGCTATTGCAAAAAATATAGCGGAATTCATGACTCTCCGCACTCCAATTATTTCTATCGTCCTCGGTGAGGGCGGCAGCGGCGGCGCTCTTGCTCTCGGCGTATGCGATGAACTGGCTATGTTGGAAAACGCACAGTACTCCGTTGTGTCCCCCCGTGGATTTGCAAGTATCCTCTGGAAAGACGCATCCCGTGAGGAGGAAGCCTGCAATATTATGCAGGTTACAGCTGATGATATGGTGCGTCTGGGCGTGGCTGAAACAATAATTGAAGAACCTCTCGGAGGCGCACATAACGATTTAGACAAAATTTCCGAAAATATTAAAGAATATTTGTCACTCAAAATTGAAGAAAAATGTCAAAAAGATATTGACGAATTGCTAAAAGCAAGGTATACTAAGTTTAGAAAGATTGGCGAGTTCACAGAATAGCCGATTTTGAAAATAAAATTGCGGCAATGCCGCTTAAATCAAAAGATGGAGGAAAAAACTATGGTATTTGATAAGATTAAGGAGCTCATCGTTGAGCAGCTCGGCGCAGATGAGGACGCTGTAACTTCTGAGGCTAACATTCAGGACGATCTCGGTGCAGATTCCCTCGACATCGTTGACCTTATCCAGACAATTGAGGATGAGTATGACCTTTCTATTCCCGATGAGGCTGTTGAGAGCATCAAGACTGTTGGCGACATCGTTGCTTACATCGAGAACAACACAGAAGCTTAATCTCATTAAAAGCGGCGGATAATATCCGCCCTTTTTATTTTTATGATATTCAAAACTTGTTAGTGTGTGCTAATTCAAAAACATTGCAATTCAGCGTGAAAAGTGCTATAATTAAAAGTGCAGAACAATTTTGCGAGGTAAAGTATGAAAAGAATTACTGTTATTACAGGTCACTATGGCTGCGGCAAAACAAATCTGTCCGTAAATCTCGCCCTTAATGCGGCGAAAATCTGGGATTCCGTTACCGTTGTCGATCTTGACATCGTTAACCCCTACTTCCGTACAGCTGATTTCAAAAAACTGTTCGAGGAAAATGGCATTAACCTTATCGCCCCCGATTTCGCCAATACTAATCTTGACGTTCCATCTGTTCAGTTCGACATCGAACATCTGGCAGCCGGTGACGGCTGCCTCATTATTGACGTTGGCGGAGATGACGCAGGCGCTTTTGCTCTCGGCAGACATGCTCAGGCACTCAGGAATTATGCTCACGAACTGGATATGCTCTATGTTATCAATCAGCGCCGCAATCTTACGGAATCCGCTGACGACGCAGTTTCCCTCATGTACGAAATCGAAACTGCTGCCCGCATGAAGCATACTGCTGTGGTTAATAACACCAACCTTGGCTGTGAAACAACTGCGGATATTATCGCTCAATCAGCTCCTTTTGCAGATGAAGTAGCGGCTAAAACGGGACTTCCCCTTGCCTTTACTACCTGCCCTAAGGATTTGTGCGAATCCCTTGAAAATCCCGATATACTCCCCATTAAAGTCTTTGTCAAGCCTTTGTGGGAAATATAAACCCAAACTGTGTATAGAAAGTGTGGTGTAAAAATTGGCTAAAATGACTGTTATTACAGAACGCTGTAAGGGCTGCGGTCTTTGTACTGCTGCCTGCCCTAAGAAAATTGTTGAGCTTCAGAAAGAAAAGCGTAACAAAAAGGGCTATTTCTACGCTGTATGTACCGATCAGGATTCTTGCATCAGCTGCGCTATGTGCGCTATGATGTGCCCCGATTGTGCAATCACTATTGAAAAGTAAATGAAAGGAGCTTATTGCTTTGGAAAGAAATCTTATGAAGGGCAACGAGGCTCTTGCTGAGGCTGCTATCAGAGCAGGCTGTAAGTGCTTCTTCGGCTACCCTATCACTCCCCAGACTGAGCTTGCCGCTTATATGGCTAAGCGTATGAATAAGGCAGGCGGCGTATTTTTACAGGCTGAATCTGAAATCGCTGCTATAAATATGGTTCTCGGCGCTGCTTCTACCGGTGTTCGTGCCATGACTTCTTCTTCATCTCCCGGAATATCCCTTAAAAGTGAGGGCATTTCCTATATTGCAGGTTCCGATCTCCCTGCTGTAATTATCAACGTACAGCGTGGCGGCCCCGGTCTCGGCGGTATCCAGCCTTCTCAGGCTGACTACTGGCAGGCTACAAAGGCTCTCGGACACGGCGACTTCCATCTCCTTGTATATGCTCCTGCGTCTGTACAGGAAATGGTTGACATGGTTGTAAAGGCTTTCGATAAGGCTGATGAATACCGTATGCCTGCTATGATTCTCGCTGACGGTCTTCTCGGTCAGATGATGGAACCCGTTTCATTCCCTGAAATCAGCGCTAATCCCACTGACAAGAGCAGCTGGGCTGCTGATGGTCATAAGGGCAAGAGAGAGCACCACATCGTAAACTCACTCTACCTCAAGCCTGATGAGCTTGAAAAGTCTGTTGCTGACCGTTTCGCAAGATACGACGCTATCAAAGCTTCTGAAACTGACGCTGAGCTTTATCTCACTGAGGACTGCGATATTCTTCTCTGCGCATTCGGCGCAACTGCAAGAGTTGTAAAATCCGCTGTAAATGAGGCAAGAGCACAGGGTATCAAGGCTGGTCTTTTCCGCCCCAAGACTCTCTGGCCCTTCCCCGAAAAGGAGCTTAATGAAGCTGCTAAGAGCGCTAAGAAGCTTCTCAGCGTTGAAATGTCCATGGGACAGATGATTGACGACATCAAGCTTGCTATCAACTGCTCAAAGCCTGTTGAGTTCTACGGACGTACAGGCGGCGTTATTCCCAATCCTGCTGAAATTCTGGCAGAAATCAAAAAAGTCGGAGGTGCTGAATAATGGCTGTTGTATTTGAAAGACCTAAGTCTCTCCTTGACGTTCCTACACACTACTGCCCCGGCTGTACTCACGGTATCGTTCACAGACTGGTTGCTGAGGTTATGGACGAAATGGGTATTGAGGGCGATACTGTCGGCGTATGCCCCGTTGGATGCTCCGTTATGGCTTATGACTATTTCGGCTGCGATATGATTGAAGCCCCCCACGGACGTGCTCCGGCTGTTGCTACAGGCGTTAAGCGTACAAATCCCGATAAGTTCGTATTTACATATCAGGGTGACGGTGACCTTGCCGCTATCGGTACTGCTGAAACTGTTCACGCTGCTACAAGAGGCGAAAATATCGTTGTTATCTTTATAAACAATACTATCTACGGCATGACAGGCGGTCAGATGGCTCCTACAACACTTCCCGGTCAGGTTACTCAGACTACACCTTTCGGCCGTGACCCTCAGCTTGCAGGTTATCCCGTAAGAGTATGTGAAATGCTTTCAACTCTCACAGGTACAGCTTATGCGCAGCGTGTTGCTGTTGACAGCGTTCCCCATATCCGTGAAGCTAAGAAGGCTATCAGAAAGGCTTTTGAAACTCAGAAGGACAAGAAGGGCTTCTCAATTGTTGAAGTGCTCTCAACCTGCCCCACTAACTGGGGACTTACTCCCACAGAGGCTATAAAGAGACTTCAGGACGAGATGATTCCCTATTATCCCCTTGGAGTATACAAGGACACTACAGAGGAGGGCAATAAGTAATGGCAGCTACAGAAATCATTCTCGCAGGCTTCGGCGGACAGGGCGTTCTTTTCGCCGGTAAAATCCTTGCATACTGCGGACTTCTCGACAACAAGGAGCTTTCATGGCTCCCCTCCTACGGCCCTGAAATGCGCGGCGGTACAGCTAACTGTTCCGTATGTATCTCAGATGAGCCTATCGGTTCTCCTCTCGTAACAACTCCCGATATTCTCATTGCAATGAATCAGCCTTCCTTCGACAAGTTCATCAACGATGTAAAGCCCGGCGGTAAGGTATTCTACGACAGCACTCTCATTGAAAGCGACTGCTCTCGTACTGATATTGAGATTTTTGCTATTCCCTCCACTAAGCTTGCTGACGAAAACGAGCTTAAAGGCGGTTCTAACATTGTTCTTCTCGGTAAAGTTATCAAGGAAACCGGAATATTTACTCTCGACACTATGAAGAAGTGCATTGAAAAGGTTGTTCCCCCCACAAAGGCACAGCTTATTGCAAACAACTTCAAGGCTATCGAAATTGGTATGAATAACTGAACATAAACTTAAAGGGACTGCTGATGCAGTCCCTTTAGTTTGTCGAAAAACTATAATAGTCCAATGGGACGGGATTCCAAAGGGCACTGCCCTTTGGCGGAGTCCAGAGGTTGCGGGTGTCCAGTGGACACCTCTGCGAAGCAGAAGCAATGTCTGAGCCGACAGGCGAGTAAAGCCTCTGGCAGGGTGTGGGACAGAGTCCCACATAGCGTTCAAGCGCCCTGCAAGGGTTGAATTTCCAAACAGTCCTGTGGACTGTTTGGAAAGAGGGGACGCTCTGCAAGAGAGAGCGTCCCCTTAAAATTTACCTTATTATACTTTTTGTAATTAAATACAGCAGGCTGTTTCCAGTGCTATTTCCATCATGTCACGGAATGATGTCTGACGCTCCTCCGCTGTTGTCTCTAATCCCTTGAACGGACAGTCCGACACCGTAAGTATGCAAAGAGCATTTTTGCCTGCTCTCGCTGCATTCATGTACAATGCCGCAGATTCCATTTCTACTGCCAAAACACCCATTTTAGCCCAGTCTCCAAGGCTGTTTGCATCGTCATAGAATGTGTCTGATGAAAGTATATTTCCTGCATGATAGGGGCATCCCTTTTCTTCGGCAGATTTTACCGCCGATGCTATAAGCTTCCAGCTTGCTGTAGGAGCATACGTTCCGGGAAGTCTGTACTGTATTCCGTAATTTGAATTTGTACTTGCACTTACTCCGATAATTATATCACGAAGATTTACATTATCCGCAATTGAACCTGCTGTGCCGATACGGATTATATTTTCCACATCGTACTCGCTGTAAAGCTCATAGGAATATATTCCCATAGACGGCATACCCATTCCGCTGCCCTGTACTGACACGGGAACTCCCTTGTATGTGCCTGTGAAGCCTAACATTCCTCTTACCTCATTGTAGCATACGGGATTTTCAAGGTAATTTTCCGCTATGAACTTAGCTCTCAGGGGATCTCCCGGCATGAGAACAGTTCTGGCTATATCGCCTTTTTTTGCGCTGTTGTGTGGTGTTGACATAGATTATTCCTCCTATCTTTTTAGAACTTTTTTTACTGTAGCCATCATTGGCTTGAAGTTATATGCTGCTGTTGCCCCGAAAAGCAGGAACAGCCATAATCCCCATAACGCAGGGGCTTTTATGACGATTATACTCATCACTACAAGGATTCCTGTATTTATAAATGACCTTACAGCACTGAATCTGAAGGGCACATAATATCTTGCGTCAATAATTCTCGCCCAGAAACAGAAATAGTAACTGAGAACTGTTGCCAGCGCCGCACCGTGTATTCCAATAACAGGTATCATGAGATAGTTCAGGAAAAGATTGATTACACAGGCTGCAAGGCTCGTCCAGAAACTGTTCTGAGTGTGCTTTGTGGCAGAATATATTCCGCCCAGAAACTGATTAAGGGCAGTGAAAATTGCCGCTATTATGAGTACCGGAGTATAGATGTATACTGTTCCATATTCTGCAAATTTATCGTCGGGAATAAGGAAATTTGTCAAAGGCTTTGAAATCATTATAAGACCTGCCGCAGCTATAAATAACAGAGATTCATAAGCAGAATATACTCTCTCATAGAATTTACCTCTGTCTGCGGACTCGTTTTCAGCTATTGCAGACATATTCCAAGCCTGAAAGAATATAGTTGATACCATTGAAATAAGATTTGGTACTTTGATAGCATTGTCGTATATTCCTGTTGCCGCCAGACCAAGTTCAACCTTGTCGCTTCTCATATTTGTAAGGAAAAGCTTATCTGACATACTCGTTACAGCCCACATTACAATTGTTGGAATAAGAGGAAGCGCAAATTTCATCATCTTTGCTGCCAAAGATATGCTGAAATATTTCTTGTTGAAAAAGCTTTTCAGATTCGCCGTAAAGAAAAGGAATACCGCTGAAAGCAGGTCTGAGCATATTACCGAAAGCAGAACACCCTTTACGCCCATTTTAAAGCCTGCTATGAAAAGGAAACTGAATATGAGCAGCGTCAGCGTAGCAAGTATTCCGTCAAGGGCGTACAGCTTGACCATATCCCTTGAACGGACAAACTGTGCACACAGCATACGCAGGGACGATGTACAAACATATATGGCAAGCATGAGCGAGTAACCCGTAATAAAATCAAATATTGGAATAAATCTCAATGCCGGAACTGTCAGTATCAATGCCGCCATTCCAAAAAAAGTCAGGCAGGCTGATGTGGTAAATACTTTCCTCTTATCGTACTCTTTATCAAGTCCGAAACGTATCAGATATTCCTGCAATGCAAAGGTGAATATCGGCTGCAAAAACAGCGCTACTGTTTCAAGATTGCCTTTTATTCCGCTGTCATACGGACTGATATAATTGGCGTACAATATTGATAAGAGTATAACAAGTATTTTTGAACCAAATGTTCCAATACCAAAAATTAACGTATTAGATGCAAGCTTTTTATATTTATTCATTTCTCTCTCCTTATACGGCACAGATTTGCTTCGCCGGACGCAAGAACCATTTCACTTCCGTCTGACAGTTTCAGCAGGAGATTTGCGTTTTCATTGATTCCTATTGCATATCCCTCAACTTCTCTGCCGCCTGTATTCGCCGTTATGTGATTTCCTGTAAGCATTTCACGGCGGCGGTATTCGCTTATATGTCGTTTTTCTTCTATATTTTCAAGATAATATTCAAGCCGTCCGAGTATTTCACCGCATAGAATATTCCTGTCGATTATATTTCCTGTTTCAGCTTCTATTGATGAGGCTATATCACGCAGTTCAGAAGGAAATTCCGTTTTGCCCACGTTTATGCCTATTCCTATTACAGCATAAGCCAGACTGCCCTTTGAATTAATGGCAGATTCTGTAAGTATACCGCATATTTTCCTGCTATTCATGTACAAATCGTTTACCCATTTTACAGCGGTATATTCTCCGCAAAGCTTTTCAACAGATTCCGCAGCTGAAACTGCCGCAGCTGATGTTATCAGCGGTGCAAAAGCTATATCAAAAGACGGTCTTACAATCACGCTCATATACAAGCCTGCCCCTTTCGGAGATTCAAACCGCCTGCCAAGTCTGCCCCTGCCCATTGTCTGGGATTCCGCTGTAACTACTGTGCCATGTGAGGCACCCTCTGCGGCAAGAGCTTTTGCAATGCTGTTGGTAGATTCCGTTTCATCAAGGACGATTATATTTCCCTGTGAAAAGCCCGATTTATCTGCATTTTTTATCCTCTCAGCTAAAAGAGGACTCCATTTATTCTGTATATCCATATTAAATTCCCTGTTGATTTATATATGATTATTATATCATATATACTCCAAAAATTCAAGCATATATTGAAAAATAGGAAAAATTATGATATAATTATATACGGTGATAATATGATAGAAAATCTGAAATTCAGCCTGAACGCCACCATGCCTGTCGTGCTGATGATGATATTCGGGTATATATGTAAAAAAACTAATTTGCTTGATGAGCATACCACTTCAAAGCTGAACAAGTTTACTTTCAAAGCCGCATTGCCTGCACTGCTGTTCACGGACTTGTCAAACGCCGATTTCAAGGGCGTATGGGACGGGAAAATGGTTCTGTTCTGCGTAATTGTCACGCTGCTCAGCGTTGGTCTGGCGATTGTATTCTCCATTTTCCACAAGGATAAGGCGGAACGGGGGGAAATAATTCAGGCGGCATACAGAAGTTCGGCGGCAATTCTCGGTATTGCTTTCGTTAAAAATATCTACGGCGAAATTACCATGGCGGCAATGATGATTGCCGGTACTGTTCCCATTTACAATATTATCGCTGTAGCAGTTCTGGCGGCAACCTCCCCAGAAAAACAAGGCAGCAGCAAGAAAAAACTGCTTATTGACACGGTGAAAGGCGTTGTGAATAATCCCATAATTATAGGAATTTTTGTTGGTCTGTGCTGGTCGCTCCTTGAAATTCCGCAGCCTGTAATTATGTCAAAAACTATTTCCTATCTTGGAAACATGGCAACTCCTCTTGCATTAATTGCCCTTGGTGCATCGTTTAAAGTCAGTGAAGCTAAAAGCAAAATCGGCGTAACGCTTGGTGTAACCTTCATTAAGCTTGTATTGTTCTGCGTAATATTCCTGCCTGCTGCGATTGCATTGGGATTCCGTGATGAAAAGCTGGTGGCAATTCTGATTATGCTTGGCAGTGCCACAACGAGCAGCTGTTATGTTATGGCTCGAAATTTCAGTCACAGGGGAACAATTACGGCATTTGCGGTTATGCTGACAACTATAGGTTCAGCGTTTACACTGACAACATGGCTGTTTCTGCTTAAAACTTTCGGGGTTATTTAAGGTAATAATAAAGGACACGGCAAGCCGTGTCCTTTTATAATTATTTATTGTCCTTAGCGTATACGCCGACTATCTCAGCAATGTATGCACGATGATAGGGATCGCTGCCGAAAAACTGAGCCTGTATGCCGTCATCCGTAAGGAATCCCGCGCTGTTCATATCGTATGAGTACAGCTTGCGGCATACCATTACAAGTTCAGCCTGTTCAATTCCTGCCGCACCGTCAAACTCCGCAGCTGTCAGACCTGTTTCTGCCATTTTGTCGCAGTCTCTGCCTGAATGTGAACCGCAGTATGCCAGTGCCTTGCGGTATTCCTCGCCAAGAAATGATACTGTAAATGTATCGCCGTTTTCTACAAAATCATAAGTGTAACGGTTAGGACGAATATAGCAAGTAAGTACATTTCTGTTCCACAGTACGCCAAGCTGTCCCCATGAAGCTGTCATGGTATTGAACTTTTCCATTGTACCGCCTGTTATAAGCATCCACTCCTTGCCGATTTTCTCGAAGGGATTGAATGAAAGCTCTGATAATTCAATTTTTCTGAATGACATATATTTTCCTCCTTGTCGGGTTCTCTGAATAACCCTCAAGGCTTTCAGGAACCAATTAATAATTTCTCAAAACTGATTTATATCTTAATCTTAACTTATCCGTTATAAGAGCAATGAACTCCGAATTGGTAGGTTTTCCCTTTGCTACATCCACCGTATAACCGAAAAACGAATTCAATGTATCAACATTTCCTCTGTCCCATGCAATTTCTATTGCATGACGAATTGCTCTTTCCACTCTCGACGAAGTTGTATCATAAGTATTGGCGACAGTGGGATAAAGCATCTTTGTTACGCTTTCCAGCAATGCCTTATCTTCTATGGAATAGAGAATTGCTGATCTGAGATAATGATAACCTTTGATATGAGCAGGAACTCCAAGCTGATGTATAATATCCGTAATTACTATTTCCATATCATCGCTGAGACTGTCAACCTTATTGCTCAGTGCCGAGTTAATAGCATTGTAGAGATCGTCCGCATCGTATGGCTTCAAAAGAAACTTTGCGCAGCCGTTCTCCATAACCTGCCGCTCAATAAATTCATTATCAAAATCTGATGTAACGATGAATACCGGTAATTTGACTCCAAGCTCTCTGACTTTTTTCATGATTGAAACTGCATCACCGTTCTGAACATTAATGTCAAAAACTGCTGCATCAGGGGGATCATTTTTTACGGAGTCAACTATTACGTTGAAATCTTTTTTTCTGGTGTAAGCATACATCCCCTTTTCTCTGAGCTTATTTGCGATGCTTACACCTTGAGTGGCCGAGTCGTCACCGATTAGAACCTTTATTTTGCCGTTCATTGCTTTTTCCTCCATTGTGAAAAAAATCTACGTTGAATTTACTTTTAATTCAACTTTTAAAATTTTATCACAAACAAATATAAAACAGCAACGATATAATTTCTGTTTTTTTAAAACTTGAAATCGAATTTACTTTAAACTTTAAAAGCGTGAAGTTATTTGTCGCTTTAAATTGGGAAAAGACTTTATTTTCCTTTTCTTTTCATTTTTAACAATATTCCATCCGCTATATTGCGTACTCTCGTGCCTGGAGGGAACATTCTGTCAGCAAGTTTTTCAAGGCTGTTCTGCTCCTCTGCACTGCGTATTTTCGGGGCGGCAGGTGCATCTGTTATAGAATCTTTCCATTTGCGGTACGTCTCTCCGTCCATGACCGATTTTAGCAGCCCCGTATCAGCTGCTCCGCCGTGAGCTGTCAGCAGCTTCAGCGGCAGTTCAAATCCGCTGAAATTGAGAATATGAGATATTTCTGCTGAATGACGGCGAAAAAGTTCATAAAAATCATCTCCGCCTCGCCGTGTATCCTCTTTGTCGGATATTGCATCAAGAACTGCTCTTTCTGCTGCATCAAGCCGAGAAATGTCAGCATAACGTCCGCATCCGCCGACAATAAATCCCATTATATAAGCGTTTCCGCAGAAATCACTCTGCACCGCCTTATTTCGTGGAATATCAAAAATATACGCCGAGTAAATTCCTAATGCAATATGCAATGCGATATATTCCGCCGTATCATACTCAAATATGCGCTCTGAACGGAAATATCCCTGCAATCTACCTGTTTTCGCCATATTTTCCTTTACATCTGCAAGAAGTAGCGCCTTCGCCCCCTTCATCAGGGGTGTTTCTACGTCTGCGGCAATATCTCCGCCGATGTGAAGATGACTGCCTGCGGATGCCTTACTTTTTTTCAATATTGCGTCAAACAGCGAATCATTGCGGTTTTCGCCGCTGTCAACATCTCTCGCCATAAGCAGCTTTCCGCTGATTCCGCACTTTTCCGCCATAGCAAGCACTGTTTCATAAGGGTATATCGTATCAGCCGCAAGGATTATACTTTTTCCCCTCTCAGATGCCGTATCACAGAGCTTTTTACCGAATCCTCTCGGGAATACAAAGCTCAGGGCAAGTTCACATTCACGTTTTATCAGAGTATCCCGAACATCTGCGGAAATTTTTGCCTTTTTCGCTAAAATGCTGTATATTTCCTCTATGGAAACAGAACATTTCTCTTTACTTTTACGCCTTGCCTCTGCTTCTGCTTCAATGCGCAAGTCGGAAAAACTGCTTTTTGCGGTAGAAACATCGGGAAATTCCCTTTCAATCAGCAGGTATATATCCTTATCTTCAAAAAAAGGGAAAAGGAGAAGTGTACCGAAAAGATTGAAGCTTACCGTTTTTACTGACGAATTTGAGACAGCTTCTGTCATTTTGTCGAAAATTTCTCGCTGGTCACGGGACATTGGAACGGTTATTTTTAGATTATTATTCAAAATTTCACCGCCTTACCATGCCGCATAAGTCTCAGCTGCTGTTGTTGCAGTGGTTTCCGTTGTTGCAGCCGCTGTAGTAGAAACAGCTGTCGTTACTGATTCATCATACTGTGGAACAAGCTCCTCACCGTCTTTGAGAATAGCATATTCGTCAAGAGTCAAAGCACCGTCAGAGTTGTAAATCTTTATAAATGAATCCTTTTTCGTGTACATCTCAGAAAAAACATTCTCTTTATCGTGGAGATAATCTCCGTACCACAAGCCGAAAAATGACCATACCGCATTGTCACGGAATGACATATCTATATCAGGCAGCGTACTGCACTCGCTGAGAGCTATCAGCTTATCCTGTCCTGCAATATTCTGCAGGGCAAGAAACTGCTCATAACGGCTGCCGAATTCCTTTTCAGGGGAAAGGTATATATCCAGTGAAGCTATATCAAATGTGTTCTTGTCAACCAGAGTCTTTTCGCTCTGACCGTTCCACACCCATATCAGATTATCCAGCTCGAAATACTCTGTATATCGTGTATACATCAGATTCCACAGCCATTTATAGTCGCCTACAGAACCTGCTCCCCACCAGAACCAATCTCCCGACGCTTCGTGGAGAGGTCTCCAGAGTACCGGTACACCCTTGTTTTTCAGGGACATCAGCTGTCCTGCCATATTATCAAGGTCGAGAATTATTCCGTAACACTGCTCGGAAATTTTTCCCTCGCCGTAAAGTCCTCGTATTTCCTCCTGAGTGAGAGTTGCTATGTCTATATCTGTTACAGCATCTGCAATTTTAAAATCCGTTTCTTTTGTGTATACCGACGGTTTGCTCTTTGAAGGAGCTTCCCAGTACCACATAAGCCCTACGATTCCGCCACGGTTATGCCACTCTGCACAAGCGTCAATATCCTTGAAGGTGCTGTCAAAGCTGCTGCCTGAATTGTGCATGGCTGAAAAACGTATAGCAGGGTATTTTCCCGTAGTCTGATATACAAGTTCAAGCTCCTTGTTTGTTTCGTCAGAGGCATACTGTCCTGTTATTGTATACTTTCCGTAATTTTCTGTGAGAAAACTCATAAGCTCCTTTGCGGATTCCCCTGCCTCTTTGTTGGAAAGGCTGCTGTCGGCTTCATACTGAATTGCACTCAGAGATGTATTATCCGACAGTTTCAGATAATCCAGAAGCATATCTCCGTTGAGAGAACGCAATTCAATACTCGTCTTGCCCTTAGTGAGAAATACTCCGTAAAGAGTAATAAGGGTAAATTCACCGTCACTTTTTGTATCAAAGACAGCTGTTTCACTGCCATTAACAGCTACACGGCAGCTTACCGCCTTATCTGCTGCAATACTGAAAGAAAGGTCATAGTGCTGGTTACTTGGTGCGTCAACCTCAAAAACAACGTAAGAACTGCCGTCTTTTTTGAATCCTCTTACGTAGCCGTCGCCGCTGTAATGCTTGCCGCTTATAGCTATGCCGTCGCTTTCTTCTGTAGTACCCTGTTTCAGTTCGGGGATAGCGTCGTCAAAGATAAGCCCCTCTGTCATGAGAGCATCCTCTGCCTCATAGACGTTGCCCGTTCTCTTTTTCTCGATTTCGGGGTATGTTATGGGGTAGTCGGGATATGTCTCCACGGGTACAGGAGCTTCTGTCGGCTTTGTGGAAAGCTCCGTCTGTACTGCCTTTGTAGGTGATGGCTTATTCTCCGCAGGAATAGTCTTTTTCTTTTCGCAGGCTGATAAATTCGCCGTCAGAACTGCTGACGCAGTAAATAATGCAAAAAATTTCCTTATGTTCATATTTACGTCCTCTTATGTTGTTATGGTATATTTTTCCCCTGCCGCTGTATCAAATACGATAACGCCGTCCTCAATATGGGAATTCACGCTCTTTTTATCACATAAGATACTTGCGGTGCAGTTGGTTCTTATACGGCATACACCGCCGCAGTGAGAGATTATGACAGCTGATTTCAGTCTGCATTTCTGCCAGTGCATATTTATTTCAAATCCACCCTTGGCTCTGAGTCCACGCACAGAACCGTCGCTCCAGTCATCGGGCAAGGCAGGCAGCAGAGTTATCGTGCCCGCTGTGCTTTGCAGGAGAGCTTCTGCAATGGCAGCTGTTCCGCCCATATTTCCGTCTATACGGAAGGAAGGCTCTTTATTTATCAGGTTAGGGTATGTGGAATGGGTAATCAGCTTTTTCAGATTTTCATATACCATGTGTCCGTCACAGAGTCTTGCCCACATATTTGTTATCCACGCACAGCTCCAGCCTGTATGTCCTCCGCCATGAATAAGACGGCGTACAAGAGTTGCTCTTGCCGCATCTGCCAGCTTTGGTGTGCGGTCGGGAGTTATCAGGTCAGCAGGGTGAAGTGCGAAAAGCTGGGATACATGACGATGACCTGCTTCAACTTCATCATAATCTGCCGCCCATTCCTTAATCTGACCATATCTTCCTGTTTCCGTTTCGGGCAAACGGCTGAGCAGTCCTTTCAGCTTTTCGGAAAATGCCTCGTCTTTGCCGAGTATTTCCGCCGCCTTTATGACATCATTGAAAAGAACTGTTATAATCTGGGTATCCATTGACGGTCCCATGCACAGGCAGCCTGTTACGCCTCTTTCGGTTATGTACGTATTTTCAGGAGATACAGAGGGGCAGGTCACAAGCCGTCCTTCGCTGTCCTCAATAAGGAATTCCGTGAAGAACTCCGCCGCCTCTCTCAATATATGATACTTTTCCGCAAGAAATTCACAGTCAAGGGTATACTCGTAATGCTCGAAAATATGAAGTGCAAGCCATGCTCCTCCTGTTACCCACAGGGTAGAGGGAACCCATAAGTCCTGCGGCGCTGTATCTCCCCATATATCCGTATTGTGATGACATACAAAGCCCTTGTTTATGCCGTACATTTCCTTAGCGGTGATTCTGCCGTTCTCGCAGACACGCTCCATAAGTTCAAAAAGGGGTATATGACATTCTGTAAGCCCGCAGTTTTCGGCAATCCAGTAGTTCATTTCCGTATTTATATTAAGAGCATATCTGCTGCCAAGGGGCGGAACAGCGTCCTCGTTCCAGATTCCCTGCATATTCATAGGCTGAGTTCCTGCACGGCTGGCGGCTATCATCAAATATCTGCCGTAATTGAAGAAAAGCTCTATCAGCTTATTGTCATGGATAAGCCTTTCACAGTCCATGCTGTCCATAATATCGCCCTTTAAACGATTAAGGCGCTGATCTGTAGTAAATCCACTGAGATTTTCGCCGCTGTTGTCGCAGAGGGTAAGCTCTACCCTGTCGTAAAGCTCCTTATAATCGGAAACATGGCGGTAATAAAGCTCGTCATAGGTACAACCCAATGCCATTTCCGCATCCACTTCGGCAGATTCCAGATAATTTTCCGTGTAGAAACTGGTTCGTGCGGACAGTACAAGCATTACGGAATCAGCATTGCGAACGTATATTTTATTGCCGATTGTCTCAATTTCACCGCCCTGTGCAGTCGCTCCGAGACATACTCCGAAGAATATGCCGTTTACGCCGCCGCTGCCGCCTGTGTAGGACAGCATATTCCTGCCGCAGGGACGGTTTTCATCGCACTGCTCATCTGAACCGTCAAGACAGCAGGAGAGATTTATTTTCGCAGGAGTATCACTGTGAATATCTACAACCATAACCTGATCAGGAGCAGAACAGAATACATTTCTTGTGTAGAGGACTCCACCTGCGGTGAAGCTAACTCCTGTAACTGCTGTGGAAAGGTCAAGTATACGGGAATACTCCTTTGCCTTTCCTCCTATATCCATAGATATTACAAGGTTGCAAAGGGGCATATAATGACGCATATTTTCAGGTACACCCTGCATTTTGCGGAATGCTTCCCTTTCAGCGGAGGGAATATCCCCTTCTGCAAGGAGACGGCGAACAGTTTCAAGTCCCTCTCTTGCATTAGGATTTATACGGTGACGCAGACCGCCCGACCAGAAAGAATCTTCGTTTATACGGATAATCTCACCGGCAGGCTTGCCGTATACCATACCGCCGATTCTGCCATTTCCGATTGGCAGCGCCTCACCGAAATCTGCGGCAGGCACACTGTATTTAAGTATATTTTCTGACATAAACATTCCCCCGTATTTCAGTTTTGTCGTGAACGCAATTTGGTATCATAATTATATCATAAAGCACGGAAAATTGCAAGCTATATAATTATTTCAGCAAATTATCACTGAAAAATCATATTACACCCTTGAATTTACATCAAAAATATAGTATAATAATAAAATAGAATTATCATTTTGGGAGGTTTTTATGAAATTAAAAAAATTTGCCGCAGCTCTCTCCGCCTTCGTTATGGCTATGTGCTGCGTTTCATGCGATAAAAACAAGGAAAAAGATACTGATACACAGCTTCCCGTTGTCAGCAGCGGAAGCGTAAGCGATATTATTACACCTGAAGAAGGCAGCGAGGAATATGAACTCGGAAATTACCGTGTAAGCGGAAATAATATCAAGCTCTACTACGAAGATGAAATTCCCACAGAGCTTATGCTCGCCCTTGAAGAATATTTCCTCACTATCCAGAACGAGGACTATGACGGCTATATTTCTGCACTTTTCCCTGACTATGTGGAGCGCTACAGCAAATATCTCGAAGAACAGTACAGCGATACTATCGAGGGAAGCGATACTTACACCATGAAAAATTCCTTTGAAACTCAGTGCGCTAATGTGAGACAGATTCTCATTGATTCCCTTATGTATGAATCTGATACTGACGAGGAATTTACAGGCGATTTCAAAATAACACGTATCAGAGGCGAACGTCCTCTCCTTGAAGAAGGCGAAACCCTTGATGACCGCATCGACAGCTTTTTTGACTATCTGAAAGAAATTTTCGGCACTGATTACAGAGATTACGTTGAGAAAAACTCTGACGGCATCGAATGTCTGACTTTCTTCGTTATTGCAGAGGACGAGACAGGAGAGGAAATTAAAATCGTCAATGATATGAACATTTTCTTCGCTAAAAAAGACGGAAAATATTACACATTCGGTTAAGGAGAATATTCTATGAAAAAATTCCTTTGCGCTGCCCTTTGTGCAGTTCTTGCCTGCTCAGCTATGACAGGCTGCGATAAAAAAGACAAGCCTGCTGACGGTCAGCAGATGGTAGGCAACGGCGAAATGTCCGACGACCTCAATATCCAGCAGGACGATATGCCCTACGGCGCTATGCTGATTGAACTTCTCCCTGAAAATGACGATAAAATCCAGTATATCATCGACTTTGACAAACGCTATTTCGGCGGAGATATGAACAACCCCGACTACAGTGAAATTTACCTCATTCATGATTATATTGTCGGCCTTAACGAAAATGACCATGAGAAAATCAAAAGCCTTTACTATCCCGGCTATCTTGAAAAAGTCTGCGAAATCAACGGATACAGCAGTACAGACGAGTATCTCAACAGTCTTATTACTGCCATGGGAACCCTGCTTGGGGAGGATTTTGTTATAGACTACATTGATGTTTCCAACTGCTACAATGAAAATGACGATATTGCTGCTACTTATTTTACTCAGGCAGCAAAAATCATCAATGATTTTGATGCATCTCTCAACGAGAAGATAACATCGAGAAAAATTGCAGAAGTCGGCGGATATACCTGCTACAGCAAGACTGGCGGTTCATTCCAGCTTACCAATTACTGTGACCCCATTCTTCTGCGAATTTTCAATGTTGACGGTAAATATTACTTATTCTGAAAAAAGGGGGTGTAAAAAAACTCCCCAAAACACAATATCTTTCAAAAATAGCCGCACAGAAACAACGATTCTACGTTGTTCTCATGTGCGGCTATTTCTATTATACCGAGTTTTTTTACAGCAACTTTTTATTATAATTTCTCTATTTCCTTTGCATCATACATCTGAATTGTAAGTGCATCAGCAGCTGTTATACCTTCCTTGCCGTCTACGTCAGCATTTGCTGTACCCTGTGCAGAAAGTGAATATTCATCAGCATTTCCGATTGACTGGAGTATTGCTGTAGCATCTGCAATTGTTACTCTGCCGTCACAGTTTGCATCACCCTTGAGTGACACACCCGCAGCAGGAGGTGCTGTTGTTGTTACTGTGGAAGGTACTGTTGTTGTAGGCGCAGGTAATGTTGTTGTAGGCTTAGGCTCTGTTGTTGTTACAGGCTTGGGCTCTGTGGAACTTGCAGGAGGATTTGTGGGAATCTCAGAAGGAAGCTCATATCCGTCAATAATTGCATGGAATGCTTCCTTTGCCTTGTATTCGCCGTCAAAAAGCAGAGGAGATTTGCTTGCTCTCCAGCTCTGGTCATCTGTTACACCCCAGAGAATTACAGCGGAAATGTTGTCCTTATGTGCGTAAATAGAATCCCATATACCCTTGTAATAATCAGCCTGCACCTTGAAATCGGCTGCTGTGGGATTTTCGGGAGTTGTTACGTCAAGCTCTGTAATCTGAATATCCAGTCCAAGCTCGCTGTACTTGTCAAGTGCCTTGTTGTACATACTTACAGAGGGGAATGCTGCATCAAGGCTCTGACGTGCATCAAGGTGAGACTGCATACCGATACCGTCAATAACGCCCTTTTCCTTTAAATCCTTTGCCATGTCGATGATTGCATTCATCTTTCCGTCCATGTACTCGTTATAGTCATTGTAGTAAAGCTTGCATCCCTCAGGAGCATACTTTCTTGCATAAGTGAACGCAGGCTCAATAAATGAGTTATCGCCGAATACCTGCACCCATGCGGATTTTGATGAACCGCTTGAACCCTGCTCGCCGGGCTGACGGGGCTTTCCGTCCTCCAGCCATGCTTCGTTTACTACGTCACAAGCGTAGAAATCAACTGTGGGATAAAGCTTTACAAGTTCTTCAAAATACGCCTTTATATAATTCTCCATACGGAGGAGCATTTTTTCCTTGCTTACCCATTCACCGTCATCTGAATAGTTCTCTTTGAAGAACCAGTCGGGAGTCTGTGAATGCCATACAAGTGTATGGATTCTTACAGGAACATTATTCTTTTTACAATAGTTAAGGAGAGGCTTTGCAGCACCGAAAGAAATCTGGGGAACTGTATCATCGCCTGTTTCTGCTGCATATTCCTGACAAGCAGCCTTGTTGAGTACGGAATCAGGCTTCATTTCGTTACCTGCTGTAAGGCTCTGATAGAAATGCTTCTCAACCAGATCCATTGTAGAACGTGAACTGAAATTATTAGGCACAAGTGCTGTACCTACTTTGAATTCATTGCCGAACATCTGTGCCAATCCGGGAATATCCTGCTCTATTTCAACAGCAGGAACTTCCTCTACAACGAAATCATCAAGGAAAAGGTCATCGCTGCCGCCCTCGAAGTATACGTACACTCCCTCCATCTCGTCAGTGAAGCTTACCTTAACCTTGTCAACAGACATCCAATCGCTGCCATTGAGATTCTGCACCAGATTCTGATACTTTGTCTCGCCGTCAACAGTATACTGAAAGCTCATCATAGCGCCTGTGTAGTATCTGCCCTTGATTTTTGCGCTGATGTAGTACTCTGTATAAGGTTCGAGCTTATCGTCAAGACGGAATGCAGGACCATTCCAGCTTTCTGAACGTCCGCTTGCAAGGAGCGCAGTTTCGCCGCTTACAGCAGCATCTGTAGAAGCTGAAAGCTCTGTTGTATCATCTCCGCCACGGTTTGTAAATGCTGAAACATCGCCGTCCTCAAAATCGAAGCTGTAGACGATTTTTCCTGTTGCGGCAGAATCTCCGTCTGCTGCATAAACAGCAGGAGCTGAGCCGATTGTCATGGAAGCAGCGAGAATACCTGCCGCTGCCTTTGTGATGTGTGATTTTCTCATTTTTATCATCCCTCTTTATTTTTTGCTCATAGCAGATTCGCCTAAAAATCCACATTACGAGCCATTTTGCGGCATTTTTTCAATGCCTTACATTTAAATTTTACCACAATAAAGTGCGTATGTCAATAAATTACCCTCAAAATCACAATATTTGAAATATAATACGCCCTTCTAATCAAATATTGCGATGATTATGAACTTTCAAATAATTTAATATGAATAAAAAAGAAACTTCCGCAAGAAAATTTCCTGCGGAAGTTTGAAGAATTAATTTAATTCTTATCTGATGGGAAGATCGCTTGCCTTGATTTCGCCAGCGTCAATTCTCTGGATTGTTGTAGCGTCAGCTGCTGTTACGCCGTCACCGTTGCCGGATACATCTGCGTTAGCAAGACCCTGTGCGGAAAGTCCGTACTTGTCTGTGTTACCAACGTGCTGGAGAATTGCTGTAGCGTCAGCGATTGTTACTCTGCCGTCACAGTTAGCGTCTCCGTAGAGAGTAACTGTAGTTGTTGTGCTGCCGGGGTTAGAAGGCTGAGGCTGAGTTGTAGTGGGCTTTGTTGTTGTAGGCTTTGTAGTGGGCTTAGTTGTGGGCTTTGTTGTAGGCTTTGTTGTGCCTGCGGAAGATGCACCGCTGAGAACTACCTTTTCAATCTCTACAGAATCACCATGAGGCCAGAAAATCATAGCCTTTACTGTCTGACCAACGTCAGAAGGAATGTCGTAAGAAACTTCAACCTTGCCGTTCTTTACGTTAACCTTGAAGTCTTCCTGTACCCACTCGCCGTTCCATGTACCGAAAGCACCTGAGCTCTCTGTATCGTTGGACTTAACTGTGTAGTAGAGTGTAGCCTTCTTAGCGCCCTTAGGATTGAACTCAGCGTAGTTGTTCATCTCGCCGTCGTCACCCTTTTCAACGTCTACATCCATATCGGAAGGAAGGAGAACGATTTCGCCGTTTCCGGAAGGAGTTGTTGGCTTGGAAGTTGTCTTAGATGTTGTTTTGGATGTAGTCTTAGAAGTTGTCTTGGATGTTGTCTTGGATGTTGTCTTAGATGTTGTACCTGCGGAAGAAGAACCGCCCTTGTGGAGAACTACCTTGTCGATAGTTACATCATCACCGTGAGGCCAGAATACCATAGCCTTAATTGTCTGACCTACGTCAGAGGGAACATCATAAGAAACTTCTACCTTACCGTTCTTTACGTTAACCTTGAAGTCTTCCTGTACCCATTCGCCGTTCCATGTACCGAAAGCACCTGAGCTCTCTGTATCGTTGGACTTAACTGTGTAGTAAAGTGTAACAGACTTAGCACCCTGAGGGCTGAACTCTGCGTAGTTGTTCATCTCGCCGTCGTCGCCCTTTTCAACGTCTACATCCATGTCAGAGGGGAGAAGTGTAATATCTCCACCTACAGGAGTTGTTGTCTGTGAAGGTGAAGGCTTTGTTGTGGGCTTAGTTGTTGTAACGCCGGGGTTTGAAGGAGCTGTTGTACCTGCGGGAGGTGTTGTACCGCCGCCACTGTAGATCTTGTCAACACCCTCGATAGAGGATACTGTCTTACCGGACTTGAAGAAGTGGTAAAGACCAGCAGATGCGCCAACGAAACCAGCGTTGTAGTCGATAGCAACCTCGTTGCATACGTAGTCGTTCATATCATCTCTGTAAGAACCGCCTGCATCTGTAGGACCGCCAACGAGAGCACCTACGAGAGAGTGACCGTTGGGGCTGATTGCCTGAGGATGAGCCTCACCGTTGAACTCGCCGTAGCTCTGGTAGCCTGAAGCTGCTCTGTGGTGGGGGTTCTTAGCGGAGTTGCCGGCAAAACCGATAACGAAGCAAGTATTTGCAGGGTTGCTGCCAGTGATGTAATCCATCTGACCCTTAGCCCAGTCTGTGTAATCAGCGTTGGAGTTCTTTGTAGCTGCGAGAGCACAGAACTGCATTGTTGTATTAAGACGAGCACTGCCCCACTTATCCATAAAGAGATAGTTGCTGCTGGAAGCCTTGCCGCCGATGTAGTTGTTTACCTTACCCCAGTTGCCTGTGATATGAGCGTAAACGCAGGCTGCACCGAGTCCTCTGTTATCCCAGCCGTCAACCCAGCCGATATACTCAACCTGCTTGGAAGCACAATCGTTCTTGTACTTCTCGTTGTTTGTAGCGATGTAGAGCCAACCAGCTGCGTTAGCCTGCTCATCCTGATAACCGCTTGACTTGTAGAAGCCGTTAGGTCCATCAGTAGCAACTGAGTTGTGCTGTGTGGAGAATTTGTAGAGAGCCTCAGCGTATTTAAGGTCCTCAGCGTCGCCGAAGTTAATGTAGTTCAGTGCGAGAGCAGCTGCGTAGTCAGCAGCAATATCAGAAGCTCCGCCTGATGTCCAGAACATCTTTCTTCCGCTTCCCTGCTTCTCAGGGGGGCCCCAGTACTTGTGGTCCTCGTTACCGTCACCCTTCTGATAAAGGAATTTAGAAACGGAATCACCGCTGAGCTTTGTAGATCTCTTGAAGAAGTCACAGAAATGATCTGTAATCATCTTGAGGTGCTCAGTCTGACCTGTAGCATCGAAAGCGTCCTTGAACTCATAGTAACCCCAGCCGAGGGATGAAGCTGTGTAACCCTGAGGGAGACCGAACATAGCGTGGTCACCTGCATCGTGGAAACCGCCCTGAACTTCATCGTCAGTATGGCAGTCATCACGCCATGTGATACCGCACTTTTCACCTACTTCTGAACCGCACATATTAGCGTCGTAGAGGTAGAGTGAGTACTGGAGGAGCTTTGCGTAATCATCAGTAGCAGCTGCTGCATTGAGAGAGGGAGCAGTCACGCTGAATGTACCTGCAACGGAAGTTGCGGCTACAACGCTGCTGAGGATGGCTGACTTGATTCTTTTGAAATTAATCATTCACATCACACTTCTTTCTTGAAAATTAAAAATATCGTGCCTACAATATGCTTGTACATATATTATACATAATTTTTTCAAACTTTTGGTAACAAAGCGATTACATAAAGGTTACATTTTGATTAAAATTGCTTAAATAATGCCATTTTCTCTGTATTGACTATAAATGCTTTGTTAGCTTTGTATATAATCACGGTAAAAAAATTATGCAACTATACAAAATATATAGTTATATGTACATACTGTGAATATTTTATGTTCATTAATATTTTTAGTTAGTATATTATGATTTTATACTCATATTATT
>JAFXAJ010000084.1 GCA_017517145.1 Ruminococcus sp. | reverse complement strand
TTGCTTGTCAGCTGATTGAACAGCAAGGCAAGCTTGATTTCGACAGCTTAAAATATATGGCAGAGACAGTTGAGGGCAATTTCACTTTCACGGCTCTCGACCAGCATAACTCCTTATACATTATAAAAGGAAGCAATCCAATGTGCCTGCTCCATTTTGAGGCTCTTGGTATATACATTTATGCCTCAACTGAAAGCATCATGAAGAATGCTTTGAAGAAAGTCGGATTCCATAAATTCGATGCTGAAAAGGTTGAGGTCGTTGAAGGGGATATTCTCAAAATTGACGAAAACGGAATTGTATCAAGAGCAGAGTTTGAATACATCAATTCATCAAGTCATTTTGGTTGGTACAATTCCGCTGACTATTATCCGATACATGAGGAATTGCTCCTTTCCTACTGTGGTTGTTATGGGGTAGATTCGTCTGATGTGGAACTACTCCTTGACTACGGATATACTCCCGATGAGGTTGAAGATATGCTTGTTGATACAAACCTGCTCCATGAAACGCTCAGGGCTATCAGATTTGATGAATGTGAAAGTGTGTATGAGGGATACTGTTCGGCATTCTGAAAAGTATACTTTATGGCACAGCTAAAAAACAGCAGAAAAAATGTTCCAAAAAGTGGTGTTTTGACTTTTGAGACGTTCCGAAAGTCGCCACCACTTTTTGGGACAAATTGGAGGTCGTATGGATAATAGAATTTATGGTTACGCTCGTGTATCAAGCCGTGAGCAGAATGAGGACAGGCAGATTGAAGCTCTGACTAAATTCGGAGTTCTTCAACAGAATATCATCATTGACAAAGCGTCAGGTAAAGATACTGAGCGTGAAGGCTATCAGTATCTGAAACGTCAAATCCTCCGCAAGGGCGACACTCTTGTTATCAAAGAGCTGGACAGGCTCAGCAGAAATAAATCCGATATCAAACGTGAGCTGGAAGAATTCAAGAAAATTGGAGTCCGTGTAAAGATACTTGATATCCCCACCACACTCACAGACTTCCCCCCTGAACAGATGTGGGTTATGGATATGATAAATTCTATCCTTATTGAAGTTCTCGGTTCAATTGCTGAGAATGAACGCAACAAGATACGAACCCGTCAGCGTGAAGGCATCGAAGCCGCAAAAAAGAAAAATGTCCGTTTCGGTCGTCCGGCAAAGCCTTTGCCTGATAACTGGCGTGAGGTGCTGGCGGAAGTTCGCAATGGTAACAAAAAACCTGTAGAAGCGATACGGGAGCTAGGTTTATCCCGGTCATGCTACTACAGGCTTTACAATAAAAATCAGAAGTAAGTATAAAGCTTGCACCTTCATGGGGCAGGCTCAGAAAAATCTTTTGCGTGAAAAAAGTGGTAAAAGTGGTAAATATAAGTATATTCAATTTAGAGTTTATAATATTTCTTTAAGTTATTACAGTATAGATTAATACTATCTTTCAAGCAACAATAAACATCCTTAATATCATTTTCTTTTCTTTGACTCTCTTTGCTGTTGCTATCTACTAATTGTCTTTTACTTGGATAATGTAAAAGCAATGGCTCACTATCATTTCTGTAACTCATTTTTATTCCGGTATTGGGGTCCCATTTGAAGTTTCTAGTTTTACGAAGTATGCTCATTCCTTCAATATTAGAATTTCTAAGTAGTTTGGTAAAAGTGTTTATATGTCCCTTTATATCGGATTTTGAGATGTAGTCCTCTATAGCAGCGGTTATATCTGATTTTGGTTCAGTTCCTTTTTCACACTCTACCCAACTAAGCGATAAATCTGAGATTAAGAATGAAAAATCTCGTATTGTATTCTCAATACCACAATAAATATATCGACTTGTCTGCTCTGCGGAAAGATGTTGTTCTTGGCAGATCTTCCACATTCCATCAATATCGTCCTCGTTACATAGTGATGATAAAGCCTTTTTAAAATCTGAGACATTTTGTATTTTATAAGATAGGATAGACTCAATGTCAATTGACAAAAACTTTCTGCAAATATTTTCAATATTAGCTAGTGTTTCCTTGTAATACTGAGTAATACTTTCCCTGTAATCTGTACTGATTATTTCGATCGCCTTTTCCATAAGCTTGCTGTTTAGCATAGCAGACGACTTGCAATTGGGATATTTTTCTCTAACGACATCTTCATTCAGCTTGGTCATAAAATAAAAATATCGAGGAATAAAATTTGAATTCGGAATTTTGATATTTAAATGTATCCTGTATTCCTTGGGTTCATTCTTTATTTTGTCGATACGATCCTCATGCTTTTCATTATAATAATAGGGACTTACAAAGTTTCTGTTATCTAAAATCTCCTTGGCAACAAAACCTGACGTCAGTTCTTCAAACGAATCGTTACTATGTTCCGTCTCTTTTAGCAGGGCATCAAATGGGTCACCATAAAATTTCGGAACTTTAGATTGTTCTGAATCACTATTACAAGCGAAGTAATACATTAATGGTACAATTTTTAATTTCTTAAACACAACTTGAGCGTTTGTCCATACACAAATTCCGTAATTACACTCGTCCTTAGAATAATCTGAATCATAAACCTTTTCAACATCAGAAGCTTTAATATCAACATATAACTGCTCCCAAAAGTCTCCAGGACTATACTTAGATTTTATACGTTCTACTGCCTTATTGAATTCATGAGATATATCGTCGTTTTCGGTATTTATCTTTCCCTTTTCAGTATTAACGTTACTGAAGACAGCAGATAATATATTTTCAAGAATAGCATAGTACATTTGCCTGCCTAATAGATGTCTCTCTGTTGAATTCATAACCTCAGGAATAAATATTCCCAACCCTCTGAAATACTCAACTGTATTATCTATAACCTTATCTATGGTAAGATTAAAGGATTTTGCGCCCTTCTTATCTTCAAATGTAACATCTTTATTTTGAAATGTGATTTCGAGTAGATGCTTAACATTATTTAGCGATGTTGGAGAGTAAAGAGTCTTCCTGATTCTATCATCATTGATTATGACCTTTTGGTTCTCAAAATTAACATTGCGGTTTTCGTATATCCCTAATAACAAATTATCTAGGGCTTCACTTCTGCTAATAGTTACCATAGTTTACCTCCTGCGTTCTTTCCGAAGAATTTTCGGAAACCATGCTCTAAAAATATTAGACAATTGGTTTAAAGTATTTACAACAGTGGCTTTATGTGGTAACATTACATTGTAAGCAAGGCGCCCTTGTTACCACATGCCCACAAGGTTCACGACCCTTATAGTCTGTGGATCGATTACGCATCCTTTAGTTTCATTTGCGATAGGATGCGACAGCTATGGAGGCAGCTTTTAACTGCATCTCCAAATTAATTGCTGCCTCCCACTAAGGAGGTGCAAGTATCTTGAAAATTAAAGATTTAACTAACAGGATTAAAAATATCCCGAGGATATCGGTAGCTGATCCCGACCATGCAGCAGACGAGATTGTTCCCGGCGTGATAAAGAGCGATATACTCTATTATGATAACAAGGTTTCAGTAATCAGAATGCCATTGCACTATCAACGTTTAAAAACGGATGATGCGGAGGCTTTGATTTTCAATCTTCTTGATGACAAGGCGAAATGTCTCGTACCAAACAAGGAGATCAAAGAAGCAATGAAACGTCTCTGCTACATGCCTGAATTACAGATTGACCTGACTGAAGAGTTCTGGAAAGGACAAATGTTAGTCAACCTGTCACATGGTGTATATGATGTTCTGAGACAGGAACTTGTTCCGGTTCGTGGCGAGTTCAAATTTGATTATGTGATAAACATACGCTACCGTCCTCGCTGCAAACTCGATGATGCGCCTAATTTTAAGCATTATATCGAAACCAGCGTAGGAATGGAGCAGTATGAGTGCCTTATGAGGGTGCTTGGATACTGCATAAGCAGCTTAACCAAAGGACGCAAGGCGTTCGTGTTCTACGGTATAGGACGTACAGGTAAGAGTACAATCCTGAATGTTCTCGAAGCTGCAATCGGAAGCAATCTTGTATCCCATGAACCATTTCATACTATGAGTGGTGAGAGAGCTAAGGCTCATTATGAGGGTAAACGCTGTAATATCAGCCGTGAGACAAGTACACGTCCTAACAAAAACGAGGAGAGTTTCAAGTCCTTAATCTCATGCGAGTACACAACTGGCTCAGAGAAATACGAGAAACAGCGTGATTTCGTTGCTACACTCAGCTTTGTGTTTGCAGGAAATTCCGATGTGGAGTTCACTTTTATGGACGATGCTATCATCGACAGATTGGTTTATATTATCTTCAATCGCACTATTCCAGAAGATGAAATAGACCTTGAGCTAGAAGAAAAGCTTCTTAAAGAGAAGGATGTTATCTTTTCGCTTGCTCTTGATAGTTTGAAGGGACTTATCGAGGACAAGTATGACTTTAAGATGGCTCCCATTGCTGAGGAACACATCAAACATCGCAGATACCTTATCCACAGTGCTGAAAGCTTCCTTGATGAGAAGTGCAAGTTATCAGAGAACGGAAAGGTATCAAAAGTTGCTCTCTATGCGGCGTATACAGCTTTCTGTAAAGCTAATGCATTAAAACCAGAAGGCAGAAACAGATTTTACGACAAGGTCAGGAACTATGACACATCTATCAGAGATGGAAGGGCACCTGATGCCGCTGGAAACAGCGTTCAGGGTTTTCACGGAATCTCCTTCATAGGCGGAGAGTGTCAGGCGACTGACGATGAATCCGATGAGTAAAAACACAGTCTATATCTCGGGGCGATAAGCCCCGGGGTGTAGGTATTCATTCGACTGCACCATAAGGTGTGGGAGTAAGCTTTTAGTGTGGGAATGGCTGGTACAGGATTAGCAGTTGTTCACACCAACACAAACGAAAGGAGGCCATCACAATGGCTACTAATAATAAAATGAACGCAGAACTCAAAATTCGCTGTTTCAGCGAGGAAAAGGAAATACTGAAGAAAAGTGCCGACGAAGTGAGTCTCAGTATGAGCGACTTTGTACGCTCGCTTATATTCAGCAAAGAAAAATTGGTACTTCTCTCCGAGGGAGCAGAAATAGCCAAAGCACTATTCCTTATTCATACTGACCTTGAATATTTCCGCAGTAACGGGGGTATTCCTGAAGAATCGGCAAGAGCCATAACTGCGGCTCTTGATGATGTTTCTACACAGCTTAACGCTTTATCCGCCAAGCTGACAGATATTCACGCTGATAACGAGGAGGACGGTAGCGATGAGTGAACTTAATGTAATGACAGCTATCCTCAAATTCATTAACGGACGCAATGATAATGCCGAGTCTTTAAGAGCAGTATGTGATTATACCACAGACAAGGCTAAGACTACGGACGGCACACTTGTAGCCACATATGGCTGTTCCCTTGAACATCCCGTTGAGGATATACTGGCAAACAAACGTCTTCACAATAAGACTCACGGCAAGCAGTACGAGCATTTCGTGTTTGCACCGTGCCCTAATGGTTCGGATAAGTCATCTAAAACTGTACTTAAAGTAACCAAGGAAATTGTTACCACAATATTTCCTGAAAATATGAGTATCATTTCTGTTCACACAGACAGTAAATGGATTCATGCTCATGTGGTACTTGACGCTTTAAATGCTGTGACTGGTCGCAAGTTCTCACAGAGCCCCGCTGACCTTAACAGAGTTAAGCAAAAGACTAATAATTTACTCAAAAAGTATGGCTTTGAGATAATCACAGCGAGTGCTAATGACTTCGTTGACCATACTGACTACTCAAAGGAAGAAAGTTTCGACTTCCTTGAGCTTGATGAGTCTCAGTTCATAACCGAGGCTACGGTTGAGGAGATATCATCATTCACTGATAATATTAGAAATGGGAATTATGTTAACACAACGGGTGTATGGTATCGCCCTAACTACCCCACATCAAATTTCTTTGGAGGTTATAACACTATGAACAATTACACGCTTTATGCCCCTCAGACACAGGCTATGCCTGTAACCACACCCACAGTAGCAAACGTTTCTTCAAATGATTCTATGCCACAGCAGACACAGGAGTTTTCCACTCCTGTTCCTACGGTTGAATCTGTTCCCACAACAGTCGAAACAACGGTAAATAGCTATCCCAACACCAATGTAGTAACTGGTCCCACATTCCGTATCAAGGGTACTCCGGAGTCAAACTTTGCAGGTTTTAACGAGCTTGTTGAGCAAACCACTGCATATGCACAAGAACATCAGCGTGAAGCTGCTAATTTGGCATTAGCTATGCAGCAGTACGGTCAGCAGAATGGTTATCCGTCAAATGTGTCGGTCTATGCCGGACCTATCTTCGACATTGAGCTGACAGGCGGTATGTATCCACCGATGCCGAGCTATGATGAGAATAAGTTCTAAGACTGTGGTGTGCCCTTCGGGGCACTACCTTACATCTATATTATACGATAAATAACGGAGCAGGTCAATAGTACTGCTACAAAATCTAAGGAGGAAATTTAATGTTACCGGAAAGAAAAGCAGAGCTTGCTAAACAGCTTGTTGCAATCATTTTTGAACTTACATCAGCTGGAGAGGTGCCGTCTGATGTAATGCCTGAACAGCAGCCCAAGAAAAATGTTGAGATGCTCACACTTAAGGAGAGCTTAGGTATTATACCGGGGTTATCGATGCACACACTGCGTCAACTTGTTCTTCAGGGCAAGATAAAAAGTGTGAGATGTGGTGCAGGCGTTCGCGGAAAGATCCTCGTTTCAAAGGATGAACTTTTAAGCTATTTTGCATCATGAAATAACGTGGCCTGCCGAAAGGCAGGTCATATTTCTTTATGGAGGAAATATATGGCTACAATACAGAAACGCGGCAAAAGCTACCTCATCAGAGTGAGCTGCGGCTACGATATAAATGGTAATCACAAGGAACAGTCAATGACGTGGAAACCTAATGAAAATATGAGTAAAAGGCAGATTGAAAAGGAACTTAAACGTCAGGCAGTACTTTTTGAAGAACAGGTAAGTCATGGATATAAGACTACGGCTGTAAAATTTCAGGACTTTGCAGAGGAATGGTTTGAGGAGTATGCAAAGCTTAATCTGAGAAGTACAACTTACGAGAGGATGCTTCAGCTCCGTAAAAGAGTCTATAATGCAATAGGACATCTGAGAATGGATAAAATCACAGCAAGGCAGTTGCAAGGTTTTGTGAACTCTCTCGCCAAAGAGGGGGCAAATGAGAAGACAGGCAAGCCTCTTGCACAGAAGACTATTCGTCATAATCTCAGCTTTATCAGTGATGTGTTCAGTTATGCAGTAAAAATGGATTTGCTTTCAGATAATCCGTGCAGAAAAGTCACGGTTCCAAAAGGTGAAGTTAAGGAGAAACAGATTTATTCACAGGAAGAGATGGCGCATCTGCTTACTGCTATTCAAGGAGAGCCTCTGAAGTATAAGGCATTTTTCTTTCTGATAGCTTACAGCGGATTCAGAAGAAGTGAAATGCTCGGTCTTGAATGGAAGGATATTGATTTTGAGAACAATATCATTACCATTAAGCGGACCTCAAATTATACCGCAGAGCGTGGTATATATACCGACACCACAAAAACAAAACGTTCCCAGCGAGTTTTGAAAATATCTCCGTATATAATGGAGATACTGAAAGACTATAAGCTGGAGCAGGACGAAGAAGCTCTCCGACTCGGAGACAAGTGGGTCGAGAGCGACAGGCTCTTTGTGAAATGGAACGGAGAACCCATGAACAACCAGACTCCTTACGGCTGGCTGAAAGAGTTCTGCGAAAAGCACGATTTGCCATTTTATGGTCTGCATAGTTTCAGACACTTATTTGCATCGCTTCTTGTAAACAACGGTGTAGATATTGTAACGGTATCGGGAGCATTAGGACACTCGACGGTTTCAACGACTACTAACGTTTATTGTCATATGATTGAAGATGCACAGGCGAAGGTTTCCGATGCTGTATCAAATGCCCTTAATTTTAACAGTAAAAAGCCGACTCCTGATGAGGAATCGGCATAAAAATCTTAGTATTATTGCATTTTCTGAAAATAAAGAACAAGTAAAGAACAAACGAGATTTTACGGTAAAATAAAAAACTCTCAAATGGCGGTATATCGTCATTTGAGAGCCTGTGCAATGGTGACCCGTACGGGAATTGAACCCATGATTCCGCCGTGAAAGGGCGATGTCTTAACCTCTTGACCAACGGGCCGATATGGTAGCGGCAGTAGGATTCGAACCAACGACCAATCGGGTATGAACCGAGTACTCTAGCCAACTGAGCTATGCCGCCACGATTAAACGTCGTTTCGACTTACGACTTAATTATTATACACCATAAAAACGAAAATGTCAATAGAAAATTCCAAAAAAATTTTAAATCGTGATTTTCTCTAATTTATTTATTGTAATACAATGCATGGTTGTTTATTTTGCTATAGATATAAATATTATTAAGAAAATCATAAGAATTGCACCGACTTTTTTATAAGAAATCGGGTTTATAATATTGACATAGACGGGGAAAGCGAGGTAAAATAGAATGTATGTGATAATTATCAAATAAACGAAACAGGTGGTAAATATGAATAATATTGAAAATTCAGTAATACTTGTGGTTGACGATGACCACGACATTGTAAACGCAATCGGTGCATTGCTGGAGCGAGAGGGTTACGCTATACGCAAGGCGTACAACGGACTTGAAGCTGTTGATGCTCTTAGGCGTGAGGACATACAGCTTATACTTATTGATATAATGATGCCGAAAATGGACGGGTTATCCGCAATGATGAAAATTCGTACCATGAAGAATATTCCCATAATTGTGCTGTCGGCAAAGTCGGAGGACAGCGATAAAATACTGGGGCTTTCCATGGGAGCTGATGACTACATAACAAAGCCGTATAATCCTATGGAGCTTGTGGCACGAGTTCAGTCAAATCTTCGCCGTTATCTCAGTCTGGGCGCAGCGGACAGCGTTAAAAAAAGTTCTGTACTGCGAATCGGCGGATTATCGCTTGATAGGGACGAAAAACAGGTATATATTGACGGTGTGTCTGTGAAGCTTACAGCAACGGAATACAAAATCACTGAATTGCTTATGGAAAACGCAGGCAGAGTTTTTTCGGCGGAGGAAATCTACAGCCGTGTATGGAATGAGGACTCCTATTCTGTAGAAAATACAGTAATGGTGCATATCCGACACATAAGAGAAAAAATTGAAATTAATCCCGGCGAGCCGAGGTATCTAAAGGTGGTCTGGGGGATAGGCTATAAAATAAGCCGTGAATAGAAAGAAGGATTACTATGTTAAAGAGCAGAATAACAAGAATTATAGCAGGGATTATTGCTTGCGCAATGGTGTTTATATGTGCGGCACAGGCTGCATATATCTCCATAAAAACCGAGGAGAAATATGACGCCTATTATGAATTGGATAATATAAGATATGAGGATGTCAGTGAAATTAATAATCTGTACAAAAAATTAATAATCGCAGGTTATATGTATTTCAATAATCTTGATGAAAATGGCAGATTTGAAGGTACAATATATAAAAAAGAGCAGACCATAGCCCACTTAAAGGAAATGGGGATTATGGACGAGTCGGGCAGAATTGCCATTGATGGTCTGGGGAAATTTGAATATCGTATGAGTATAAATGGACAGGAATATTCCAACACTGACAAAACTCATGACCAGCTTTTAGGGGAATGTTCTGTAGTGGGTGTAAACGGTGAAATTTTAAGCGACAATGATTTATGGGTTCATTACGGTTCGGGGCTTTTCAACTGGTTTACTACAAATTATGGTATGACTTATTATTACATTGACGGCAGCGGATATGCGGTTTTTGATTTTGACACTACAGACTGTGACAGCTATGTTGACGAGCTGGGAGCAACAATTTACTACAAGCTTGACGGTTCAACTCCTATTCCCTATGATTATGTGGATCTGAGCGAGTACATGACAGTAGAAAATGAACAGACATATAATTTTGATGAAGATGAAAATTTTTATGGTGCATCAGAAAATGAAAGATATGCTGAGCATACGATAATCGTTGACGAAACAGGGGAGGAGCAGGCAGTTCAAAGCTACACAGGGGAAGTGACAGTATCAGCTGACGAAACGGAAAATACCACAGTTCCTGTTACAAGCCAGACAGAGCTTCCCACAATTCCCGTCGTTGATGAAACAAAGTTTGAAAAAATACAGATGCCCGAACATGATATAACAATAACAATCAGTCCCAGTGAGGAAATTGTAGCAAATATTGAAAAAATGCAGGAAATAGAAAGGGGAATTGATGAGTATGCTGCAAAGAGATTTTTCGAGCTTATCCCCTTTGGCATAGTTGCGCTGGTTATGGAGCTTTATGTACTCATTGCAGGCGGCTACAGCAAAAAGGAAAAGAAATTCGTCCTTACAGCGGCAGACAAAATTTTTGCTGAATTTTACATAGGAATCGGAACACTTGCTTTTGCAGGTGCGGTGTTCTATTGCGATTACATATATGAAGTCAAGGATTTCTTTGAAAGATGCTATTCTCTGGATATGTTCGCTGTTTTGACAGGAACAATTGCAGCGGCTCTTTTCGGACTGCTTCTCCTTATTCTCAACAGTCTTAGTATACGTCTGAAATGCCGCAGTTTCATGAAAACTACTCTTACATACAGAATTTTCAGATGGATTTACAGACAGATAAAAAAAATCTGGAAATTCGGCAGACAGGTAAGAAAAGAATTCTGTGAAAAAATGGTCAGCCGTGATATGCTGCGTAACGACAAATTCACAAGAGACTTTATTTTAAGAACAGTTATTGCTGTTGTACTTGGAATAATCAGCTTTTTCTTATCTATAGCGGCAGGAGCTGAAATACTTATACTGATATGCGGAGTGATTATCTTTGCGGGCTATATCTATTTCAGTCTTGCGGATTTAAAGGCGATACAGCGTCTTAACGAGCATATCTCCGCTGTCAATTCGGGAGATTATACAGAACATAATGAACCTCTTGATTCTCCCATATATGTGCCTACGGAAAAGCTGAACAACATTTCAGCAGGAATACAGGACACAGTGGAAAAACAGGTTAAATCCGAGCGAATGAAAATAGAGCTTGTAACAAATGTTTCCCACGATTTAAAAACCCCTCTTACTTCAATTATAAGCTATATTGACCTTTTATCTGCGGAGGAACTTCCTCCTGCGGCAAGGGATTACGTGAATATAATCGAGGGAAAATCCCAGAGACTTAAAACAATGGTTGCTGATTTGTTTGACCTTGCAAAGGCGGCAAGCCGTACTGATGTGCAGGCGGAGGAAATTGACGCTGTCGTTCTTACAAGACAGGTGCTGGGAGATTTAGCAGATAAAATTGAGGCTTCGGGAAGACCACTTAAATGTGATATACAGGCGGAATCTGCTCCGATTAATGCGGACGGAAAGAAGATGTACCGTGTATTCCAGAATATAATTGACAATGCGCTGAAATATTCTATGGAGGGTACAAGAGTATATCTCACGCTGAAAAACGAGGACGATATGTGCCATGTGACTGTGAAGAATATTGCCAGCTATGAAATGACATTCAGCCCTGACGAAATAACAGAGCGTTTTACAAGGGGCGATGAATCCAGAAGCACAGAGGGCAACGGACTTGGCTTGTCAATTGCCAAGAGCTTTACAGAGGCTAATGGAGGACAGTTCAGCGTTGATGTTGACGGAGATGTTTTTGCGGCGATAGTTTCAATGCCGTTAATGTAATACTCAAAGGCGGATGATGTCCGCCTTTGTTTTTATTGTGAAAATGCACATAAATTACGCTGGTGTGCCGTTAAAGTTCTACAAAGAAATTTTCGGTAAAGCTTGCAATTATTATATAAATGTGGTATAATTAATTACGTTGAGTACGATGTGAAAAACCACATCTTGCCAAGAAGATATGCGTCGAAGCGGAAGGTTGCTGGCGGTCTGTCAGGTAATTTCCGTGGAGTATGTCCGATTTCAAACCGGGCGAAAGGGATAACGGACACAGTTTGTGTTAGGTCGGCAGTACAGCTTGTGAGTGTATCTGCGCCTTTTTGTGTCTAATAAAGCCATCTCTGCCTGAAAATACAATGGATTTTCAGGTTTTTTTATCAAATGGTGTATGAAACACGCGGTTGCGTGTGATGTCCCTCAAAACGTCCTCAAAATTTACCAAGGAGGCGAAAATAATGGCAGTCAACGAAAAAATCAGATTCAAGATCAAGGGTTACGATCACGCTACAGTTGATATTGCTGCAGCTAAGATCGTTGAGGCGGCTAAGAGAAGCGGTGCGAGAGTTTCGGGTCCTATCCCGCTCCCCACAAACAAGGAGATCGTTACTATTCTCCGTGCTACTCACAAGTACAAGGATAGCCGTGAGCAGTTTGAAATGAGAACTCACAAGAGACTCATCGATGTTCTTCGTCCTACAGAGAAGACAACTGCTGCTTTTGATAAGCTTGAAATCCCCGCAGGCGTAGACGTTGTAATGGAAATTAAGTAATTACAACTTGGTCTGAAAATATCGTGTGGGAAACGAAATGGCGGTAGTCCGCTGGTCATGTTGGTAAGACCTTTATCAACCAATAACCTACAAGGAGGAAATGAAAATGCAGAAAGGCATTATCGGTAAGAAGATCGGTATGACTCAGATCTTCGACGAAGCAGGAAAAGTTATTCCTGTAACAGTAATCGAAGCCGGCCCCTGTGTTGTTGTTCAGAAGAAAACTGTTGAAAATGACGGTTACGCTGCACTTCAGCTGGGCTACGGCGACGTAAAGGTTCAGAGAGTTAATAAGCCTATGAAGGGTCACTTCGATAAGGCTGACGTGGCTTGCAAGAAAACTCTTAAAGAGTTCAGACTTGATGACTGCGACGCTCTCAATGTTGGTGACATCGTAAAGGCTGATACTTTTGCAGTTGGCGATTCTATTGATGTAAT
>JAFXAJ010000083.1 GCA_017517145.1 Ruminococcus sp. | reverse complement strand
TGCGATATTTGAACAGTGGTCTGAAATTCTCTCCAGATTAGTAAGAACATCCTGAAAAATATATCCCAGCTCAACTGTACATTCATCATTCTGAAGTCTGCGGATATGGCGGTTTTTCAGCTCAGTGCTCAGATTGTCCACCACTTCTTCAAGAGGTTCTACCTTATGGGCAGTAGCAAGATTATCATTTGCATAAGCTTCAAAGGCGGTACGGATGTTTTCGCTTATTGCTTCAGAAATAACAGTGATTTCATTGAGACACTCATCGGAGAATTTAATCCCCTTATCTTTCATTTCCACTACGGATTCAATAAGATTTACAGCATGGTCAGAAATTCTCTCAAAATTACCTACACAGTGCATCATCTTAGACATTGTACGGCTGTCCTTGCCTGTAACGCTGTATTTAGCGACTCTTACAAGGTAACTGTTGATTTTATCCTCGTACTTGTCGATTAAATCTTCATCGGCAATAACACTTTCAACAGTTTTTTCGTCATAGCCTGTAACAAGAAGCCCGATAGCCTCATTTATGGATTTCTGAGTAAGTTCAGCCATATCTACCGCAACAGTACGGCAAGCCTCAATAGCAATACTGGGAGTTGACATAAATCTTCCGTCAAGGGCAGCAAATATATCGATTTTTTCAGCAGGTTCACCTTCTTTATCACGGATGACAAACTGGGAGAACTTAACAAGACATTTAGAAAAAGGCATAAGTACAATAGTAGCAAGCACGTTGAATACGGTGTGCATAGCAGCAATACCCATATAGCCGGTTGATTGAATCATAAAATCAGCAAAAGCGGGTACAGTACCTTTGAGAATGAGTGCAACGGGGAGAAAAATCAGTGTACCAAGGCAGTTGATAGCAACATGAATTACAGAAACTCTTTTAGCGTCCTTGTTAACGCCGATTGAGGAAATGAGCGCAGTAACACAAGTACCTATATTGAATCCCATAATGAGGGGGAGAGCCATTTCATAAGAAATAGCGCCGCCTGCTGAGAATGTCATGAGAATACCGATTGAAGCGGCTGAACTCTGGATTATACCTGTAAATACAGCGCCGACAATAACGCCTATAATCGGATTTTTGAAGGCTACGAGAACTTCCTGAAACTGGGGAGAATTTGCGATAGGGTCAATAGCCCCCTGCATAAGGTCCATACCTGTCATAAGTACGGCAAATCCCACGAAAATACGTCCGATGTCCTTTTTCTTAGCCTTTTTGCAGCCCATAATCATGAGTATACCGATAAGAGCAAGAATGGGAGAGAATGAATCGGGTTTAAGCAGTTTAAGGAGGAATCCGCCTACACCGCCTACACCGTCTCCGCCCTCGATGCCGTTAAGACAAAGAAGCCATGCAGTAAAGGTAGTACCGATATTGGCACCGAAGCTTACAGCAACAGTGTCAATAAGAGCCATAATTCCCGAATTTACGAAGCCAACGGTCATAACTGTCATGGCTGATGAGGACTGAATGGCAATAGTTATGACTGTACCAAGAATAAGCGCCATAAAGGGGTTAGCAGTCATTTTTTTCAGTGCAACTTCCATTTTACCACCGGCAAGCTTTTCCAGACCGGTAGACATAACGTTCATGCCGTAGAGGAAAAAAGCCAGTCCGCCTAGCATGGTAAAAATGTTAAAAATTGAAAAATCGCCCATGTTTTACACCTCTAAAATAAAAGACTCCCGAAATTCTGCATAAACAAAAGTATTCCGTGAAGTCCCTTCAATATATTTACAATTTATTATATCACATTTATTTATATTTCGTCAAGTGTTTTCTGAAATTTTTACAAAGCGGCAAGCTCCGCCATATTTTCCGTTGGAAGACTGCCAAAGACAGCCCCCACACAAAACGATGTAAAATAACCAATTAGCAGGGGGGATGCGGGCATCCACCCCTGCTAATATATTCAGTCTTCTATGATTTTTTCGTAGTTTTCTTCCTCTGTTTTTTCTTTTTCATTCTTTTTAGCCGCAGATGATGCGCTCTTGCGGCTCTTTGCCATGAGAACTACAGCAAATACTGCCACTGCAAGGATAAGTCCAACAGCAACCACAATAAATGCCATTGATTTTAGATTGCGGTCAACATAGCTGAATTCCACATCGCTTTTCTTTGCATACTCTGCACCGCCTGATTTTGTAAATACACTCATTGAAAAATCATCAACAGGCTCATATACGCCGTCCTGAGGCATATCAAATCCAAAAGCATTATCTCCGATTGTTGTCACACTCTTTGGAATATTCACATTTTTCAGCTTAGGACAGCTTACGAATGCTCCCATGCCTATAGTTTCAACGCCTTCGGGAATTATTACTCTCTCCAGCGACTGACAAGCATAAAATGCGCCTTCATCAATAGTTTTCAGACTCAGAGGCAGTTCAAGCGTTTGCAGCGCTGCGCAATTCTTGAAAGCTATATCTGCAATTGTTTCAAGTCCCTCAGAAAAATCAATGCTTTTCAGATTTATACAATATCCGAATGAGTCCGTTCCGATATGCGCTACAGAGGGGGGAACAAACAGATTTTCAATTCCTGCACACACTGAAAATGCGCCTGCTTCAATAGCTGTTATGCCGTCGGGAATGTACACATCTCCTTCAAGTTTTGCAGAGGCACGGAAAATATTCGTCTTGTCCCTGTTCATGAGGAATCCTTCCTCGTAAACAAAAGCGTCACTATTTCCCGTATCAAAATTCTCTATGGAACTGCATTCGGCAAATGCCATAGGGTCAATTGACGCAAGAGCTCCTGGAAGCTCCACTTCTTTGAGCATCGAACACTTATAGAATGCATAGGACTCAATTCTGTTTACAGTATCAGGTATATCTATACTTTCCAAAGACTCACAGCCCATGAACATACCGCTTGATATAGTTGTAATCTTTTCGGGAAGCCGTATTTCTTTAAGGTCGCTGCATCCTGCAAATGCGCTGTCTCCGATTGATACTATGGTATCGGGAATTGTAAGGGTTTTTATATTTGTACAGCTGGCAAATGCTCTTTCGTCAATTGCTGTAATTGCGTAGCCGTTGCGCAGTTCAGGGATTTCCTCAATAATGGAATCCATATTACAGCCGATAATCGTATACGAACCGTCACGCAGTTCATAGCTGAATGTACCGTCGGAAAGAGGCTCTCCGCCCTGATCGCTGGAATATGCCGATGCACAAAGCGACGAAAGGGAAAATACAGAAAAAGCCGCTAAAACAAGGGATATAATCTTATTTTTCTTCATTGTCATTCTCCTTTGCAGCCGCTTCCTTTTTAGCCTTGATTTTCTCCGCAGCAATAGCCTTGCGCTTTTCAGAAGCCTTCACCTTATTGTGTGCACTGATTTTTCTGCCTGTGAAAATTCCCGCAATAAGGAGAATTACTGCCGCCACAGCTCCAAGCACAACGTATACAAAATTCTTGTCCACATTTTTCTCACCGATTGCAACCGTATCAATTACAGTTTCAATTTTATTAGCGTCGGCATACTGATAACCAAGAGTATCTTTTTCAACATACATTTTAAAGCCTGATATTACAGAGTAAGGCATAATTGCCGTTTCTCCAGACTGGGCATAGTCTGCCATATTCTGCTGAATTTCAGCTGCAAGGTTAGAATCGTAGTCATAACCGAAAGCATAGTCACCGATATATTCAACCGATACAGGAACTCTCACAGTCAACAGGGCAGGACAGCCAAGAAACGCATTTTTCTGCACTGCTTTCAGAGTCTTTGGCAGTTTTACATCTTCAAGGGCAGTACATCCCTCAAAGGCATATTCACCGATAACTTCAACAGAGGACAAATCAGCCTTTTTAAGCTGTGTGTTGTAGCAGAATCCTGATTTTGCAATTTCTGTTACAGAATCAGGCAGTACGAACTCCTCATCTGTTTTCATAGCAGGATATGCCAGAAGCATTGTTTTATCCTTATTGTAAAGCACTCCGTTTTCAGAGGAATATGCGCCGTCACCCTCTGTTACGGTAATGTTCATGAGCTTAGAACACATAAGGAAGGGTTCTTCTCCCTCGATTTCGGTACATCCGCCGGGAATGGTCAGATTTTCAAGATAAGGTGTAAACACCTTTTCACCGATAGTTTTCACTGTTTCGGGAAGTATAATTGTAGCTGCATCACAGGTGCTGAATGCGCCGTAATAAATTGCATTAATCTCTATTCCGTCAAGCTCAGAGGGGACTTCAATAACATCACCGACAGCAATGCAGTTTGTTATATATCCCACGCCGTCAATAACGCTGTACTCAAAATCTCCCGAAAACTTTCGGTCAAGGGCATTATATGCCTGTTGTTTTTCGTAATCCTCCATATTTACAAAAGTAAAGTCATTGGCATATCCATATTCCTCATCGCTGTCTGTAGCGTATATTTCAGCAGCAGAGCCTTTTACGCCTACAATGAGAAGTCCCTGATTATTCTGGTCTTCGTCATAGCCAAAAGCGCAGTATCCGATTGACTCAACCTTTTCAGGAATTACAATTTCATATATTGATGTGCCCTGAAATGCACTCTGCGCAATATATCTCAGGTTTGAAGGCAGTGTTATCTCGGAAAGGCTTGCACAGCTGATAAATGCCGCAAGGTCAATATATGTTGTGCTTTCTGAAAATGTAAGGTCTGTCAGATTTGAGCAGTTTGCAAAGCTCATTACAGGAATCTGGTCAATTTTTGTATTGTCCATGTGAAGCTTTTCAAGGCGCTCATTGAAGCTGAAACAGTGACGTCCTATTGAGTTTACACTGTCGGGGAGGATTATTTCAGTCAGAGCTGTACTTGAAATTGCAGCAACTCCGATTGTTTCAACTCCGTCAGCTACAGTAAATGATGTACCGCTTTTTGACGCAGGATAGCATACAAGGGTTTTCATATCCTTTGTGTAGAGCACACCGTCAACAGCTGTATATGCGGGATTTCCCTCATCTACCACAATTTCCTGAAGATGAAGCAGAGAGGAAAACGGGTTTTCCTCGGCAATATCTGTAACCGTGGCAGGAATAGTAATTTTATTGATAATTTTTTCAAGAAATGCTTTTGCATCGATTCCCGTAACAGTCACGCCGTCAATTGTTTCAGGAATTACAATTTCATTTTCCTCGGAAGAACAGTCAACAATACAAGCTACGCCGTCCTCCCCTACGGTATAGGTATAGTCGCCGGATTCAACTTTTTTTACTTCTGTAAACACTATTGCAGGTGCTGTTGTTTCCTCGTTATCAGCATAAGCTGTCATAACGGGAGCAGCTGCTGATGAAGATATAAGCAGGCTGAGAAGCACTGCCGCAGTTTTTTTATAATTTTTCATGTTTTTTCCCTCGTTTCAGAGTATATTTCCCTATACTCACATTTATAATATTATACCATATTTATATTATAATTGCAATAAGTTTCACTAAGTTTTCATAGAAACCATATTTCAGTGTTCAGATTGACATAATCGCACATATATGCTATAATATTGAAGATAATAGAAATAATTCCAATCCCTGAAAAGACAGAAAGGACGAAAGCAATGCCGGAATTTATTAACAAAACGAGAGACTATGTTTTCAGACGATATATAGCTCACGAATACGCTAAGGCTATGCAGCTCGATACCACAAGAAATAAGGTAATATGCTGCGATTTTATTGTTGAAGCCGATACATCTCCTCAGGACGAATTCGAGCTTTTCAAGTACCTTTACAAAAACGGCAGAAAAGAATTTGAACCGTACTATATAATCAATGAAAAATGCAGTGCTTACACTGAAATAAAAGCTGAATACGGCGACAGCATCATTGCCTATTCTCCCGAAAAAATCGAGGATTTCGCTTTTCAGCTCCTTGAAATTTTCAAAACGGTGAAGTTTATATGCGGCGGATTTCAGGTGCTTCATTCCCTCCGTCTCGGCATAACAGAAGCCGTCAAGAGAAGCCCTTATGTGTACTCAATCTTCACTCAGCACGGCATAACCTTCTTCAAGGACGATTTTATTTCGCAGGCGTCCTACAGCTCCTTCCTCTTTGACAAGCTTATGATAAGCAATGATTTTGAAAAGAAAATCTTCATGGAGCGTGGCTGCTACGAAGAAAAAAATCTCGTAAAGAACGGACTTTTCCGCTGGGATTTGCTCAGTGCCGATAATGCAGAATCAGAAAAATCCATTTTCATCTACTTCACCCACCGCCGCTATCTTAAAAATATTGAGGATTCTGAGCTGAAAGATACAGTTTATGTCAGAACTATTCTTGGACTGCTGGAAAATCCCCGATTCAAGAAATTCGTGGAGGATAACGGCTATACCCTTAAAGTTGCACTGCATCACAGCGTTTTGCAGTCCTGCGGAAGCGGTCTCCTTGAGGGTGTGAAGATTCTGGAGGATGAAGAAATTGCCGACGCAAAGAAGAAATCCGCTATTCTCATCACGGATTATTCCTCTATGTGCTTTGAAATGTGGTTTCAGCATAAGCCGTCTATTTTCCTCAATATCCCCGACGGCGAGGACTGCATAAAATACGGTCACAAGACAGACCTTGCTGACCCCTACGGTCCCAAAAAGGAGTATATCTTCAACATTGTAGACACTGTAGAAGAATGTATGGACAAACTGGAGGATTACCACAACACTGGCTTTAAGCTGAAACCCGATGAAAAGAAAAAGCGTGACGCATTTTTCTATCACAACGGCGATTTCTGCAAGCGTTTCTATAATTATCTCCTTGAAATGAAAACAAGCGAGAAAAAGCTCTATCAGATGCCCATAAATACTACCATAAGCTTTGCAAGATTCCCCGAAATTGAGATATACAGCGTGGAAATGCCCAGCGATAAAGGCAGATGGATTGTCCGCAAAAAAGCCTTTATCAGCTTTTATGTGCCGAAACGTGAAAAGGATCTGGCAATTCAGCTTTTTTATGAGCCTTTCCTCCTCGGCAAGCAGGATAAAATCATTGCGGATATATCCGCAAACGGTCAGAAAGTACGTCACTGCGTCATAACAGAAAACAAAAAGGGGCATATTTCATTCAGTATCCCCAAAGAGTGCATCGGAGAGGACAACAAGGTGAAAATCAGCTTCAGATTCTCCAATGTATACCCCAGAAATCAGCTTAACGAAAAGGCTGTCAATGATAAGCGCTGCCTCTCGCTGAGACTTATCGACATGGACATCTACGAAAGAAACGCTGATTTCAAAAGTGCAGCCGAACAGCTTGCGGAGCAGAGAAAAGCCCGTGAAACGCTGATTTCGGAAGATTAAGGAGTGTGCAGATGTTTCAGAAAATGAAAGCTCAGATACAGCAGGTGAAAAAATACCAATTCCTGTTTTCGGAGCTTGTAAAGCGTGACTTCAAGAAAAAATACAAGAGAACTGTCCTCGGCATGGTATGGAGTATCCTCTCCCCTCTTTTGCAGCTGGCAGTTATGGCAGTAGTATTCACCCAGTTTTTCGGGCGAAATACCGAGCACTATATAATTTACCTCTTTTCGGGAAATCTCATTTTCTCATTCTACAAAGAGGCGACCAATGGCGGTATGCACGCTCTCATGCAGAACGCCAACATTATAAAGAAAATCAACGTACCTAAGTATCTCTTTATGCTGTCAAAGGAGGTTTCCTCCTGCATAAACTTCGGCTTGACGCTGATTATATACTTCCTGTTCGTGGCGATAGACGGCATACCATTTTCATTCAAGTTCATTGCCCTGCTCTATCCCATAGCCTGCCTTGTCATATTCAATATCGGCGTAGGCTTCATTCTTTCGGCTATGTTCGTCATATTCAAGGATGTGCAGTATCTCTACGAAATATTTACTCAGCTGCTGATGTACCTTTCGGCAATATTCTACACAACAGAAGCATACCCTGAGCATATACAGAAGCTTTTTTATCTCAATCCCGTGTACACGTATATAGACTATTTCAGAAGCATTGTCATAGACGGAGTATTCCCAGGTGCAGTACATCATCTGCTATGCGCAGGATATGCCCTGCTGGTGCTCTTTATAGGTATGTTCATATACAAGAAGTACAATTACAAATTTATGTATTATATATGATACGGAGGTAAATGATGAAGAAAATCGAGCTTAATAATATCTCCGTTTCGTATATTGTGGGAGATTTTGCAAATACAGGTCTTAAAGATATAATTATCCAGAAAATCAAAGGCACTTACGTAAAAAAAGAGTTCATGGCTCTGAATAATATCACTTTTTCCCTTGACGAAGGGGAATTGCTGGGTGTTATCGGTACAAACGGCGCAGGTAAATCCACTCTCTGCAAGGTTATTTCTGGAATTATGCGTCCTACTGAGGGCACAATGGCAGTGCGTGGCAGTATTGCTTCACTGCTGGAGCTTGGAACAGGCTTTGACGGCGACCTGACAGTAAAGGAGAATACCTTTCTCCGTGGTGCAATGCTGGGATATACACGAGAATTCATGAACGAAACTTACGACAGCATAATTGATTTTGCGGAGCTTAAAGAGTTTGAGGACAGAAAATTCAGTCATCTTTCTTCCGGTATGAAATCCCGACTTGCCTTTTCCATTGCCTGTCTTGTAGAACCTGAAATACTTATTCTCGATGAGGTTCTCTCCGTAGGCGACGGCGCATTCCGCAAAAAAAGCGAAAAGAAAATGCTTGAAGTCATAGCAGGCGGTGCAACGACAATTCTTGTTTCCCACAGCCTTGCCCAGATAAGACGTATGGCAACTAAAGTTCTCTGGATTGAAAAAGGAAAGCAGATAGATTTTGGCGAAACAAAGGAAATCTGCGATAAATACGAGGAATTTATAAAGAAAAAGTAGGTGAGTAAATGGAAATCAAAGAAAAATATCAGTGTAAATGCTGCGGATATTTTACTCTCGGCGAGGAGGGCGCTTATGATGTATGCCCTGTCTGCTTCTGGGAGGACGATGAGGCTATGTACCGTGACCCTGACCTGACAGGAGGGGCAAACAGCGTATGCCTTACCGAGGCACGTGAGAATTACAAGGAATTTGGCGCTTGCATGGCGGAATTTATTCCCTTTGTGCGTGAACCCCTTGAAGATGAGAAAATGTCTTGAAATTTAGGCACATTAGATAAAACGGCAAATAATTATTGATTATGCATAAATTTAGTATATGCTAACTGGTCATTCCTACAAAAATGAAAATTTTTTCGTTTTTTTTGCCTTTTAAAATCACTATGATATAGATTATTAAAATAATCCTGAATTACTTATAAATTTCAAGGAGGAATTATCATGAAAAAAATTTTAGCCGTTTTATCTTCTTTTGTAATGCTGCTTGCTGTTTCATGCGATGAAAATAAACAGGAGCATAAAGGCAATACATCTGTCAGTCAGTCATCAGAAAACACATCTGCCGAAAATGGAACGCCCAAAACAACAGAAGCGAAAGCTCCCGAAGAAATTGTTTTCAAAGAGTACAAAAAAGAGGATTTCACCGATTTCAAAGTCAGCCTTACTAAGCAGGAAGGTCTGCCTCCGGTTGAAGTAAATGAATTTGATTTAACGAAGCTTACTGCTGATATAAAGATTTCCCCCTGCAAACTGCCCGAAAATATTGATATTTCCATGATTGACGCTCAATATAAGGATACTGCCCGAAGTCTTGATATGACACCTGAGGAATATTCGGATATGGTCATGAAAAACTTTGAGGAATTTCTCAGCACCCCTCCTAAGCTGAAAGTGACAAAAACCGCCTTTGACGGCGAAAACCTCTACTACATTGCCGACTATGACAATCTCTGCGATTATTCAACCCATGGATTCGGAATTTACTGCTATAATCCCGAAAGCGGTGAAAATACCTGCATATATGAATATTCCGACATAAATAAACCTGTTAAAATTTTGGATATGCAGTATCATAACGGCGGTATCTGGATAATATACAACGACAATATGGAAAAATCCTACGGTTATGAAAAAGTTATGCGTATTGACGTTGATACAGGTGAACTTACAGAAGAACTGCAAATTGAAGGTGAACACTATAACTGTTTCTTTTATAGCAATGACGAAAAAAGGCTTATTATCACCACTACGAAACCAGAAACTATTGACGAAGAATACCACGTAACAATAAATTTCAAGGAATATGACGACAACACCGGCGAATGGTCCGATAAACTTAAAGGTCTGACTAAGGAGTATGATTCCATTACATCTGAAAATTCCATTTATCCCACAATCTGCGAGGGTGATGTTATTTTCCAGAGTAACGAGGACAAAAAGCTTGTAATTGAGTGTGAGCGTTACCGCCTTGAAACGGGACTGCGCTCGGCAAGTTTTATCGGCGCAACAAGTACCAGAGCTTCATTTATTGTAGCTGACAGTATTTCATCTGTTATTTATACCTACGATTTCACGAATATGACACGCTATATTATTGACCTGACTTCTTTCGGGCAATATTTTAACTATCAGCAATCAGGAAATAATATTATCCTCTCAAACAGAGTTGTAAGAAATCGCAGCTGGTATCTCATACCCGAAATCGGAGCTGTTTTTGAACTGATGAAAAGCAATGAAAAGCAGTCGAATAGTGTTTATGACATAAATTCGGACCACAGTATTACCAACATATACGGCGGTAAAATAGCTTTGGTTTCTGTTGGCAAAGAATCTACTGTAAGGACACACACCGGAGAGCCTGAAGATTACATTCCCAAACCCGAATATCATGACCTCTATGACGCAAATTATATGGAAAAAATGGTTATTATAGGGGGGCTCTAAAAACCGGAACACGAGCGAAATTCCGTATATGACAAATATCAGTTGCAAGGCGGCAAACCGCAGTAATACTTGATGTATTGCAAGGTTTGACAACGCAGCAATTGGTATTTGTTATAGGAAGTTCGCCGTGAGGGAGGTTTTTAGAGGTTCCCTATAGGAAATTAAGGAGAAAAAATGAAAAGAACACTGGCAATTTTAACTGTAATTACAGCTCTTTTCTGTACCGCCTGCGGACATGATACCGCCGAAACGGATTATGCCGCTTCCACAGAAGAAACTCAGGCTGTTACAGAAAAATCCACTGAAACTGCAACAGAAGAACAGACAGAACCTGTGAGCGAACTTGTTGAGGGAGATGTTATCGAAATCGACGGCAAAAAGCATAAAGTCGTGGATTTTGATGATGAAATCGACGCTATGTATAATACCATGGCAAGCTATCTCGATCTGAAAGAAAGCAAAATTCCCGAAAAGCTGAAAAATATCCCCGAAAACTGGGAAACTGTCACAAGATACGGCATATCTCTGAAAGTTCCCACCGGTTTCACCGAAACTGAAATGGACGGCAACCCTATGCTCACTGTCTGCACTGAGGACGGCACCGAAGTGGAAATAGCCTTTTCTCTTGTGGAAGAAACGGAAGAAACTTTACAAACTCCCGAAGAAATTGAAAAAATAACAGAAGCTTTTGCCTCTATCGGCGTTGAATGTGACGGAACAAGAGAAAGCATATATCGTGCTGTGCTGTCGATTTCCCGTGAGGATGCAGACAATGCTCCCGAAGAATACCGTGAAAAGCTTTACATGACAGGTGCTTACCTTATGTTCAAAGACGGCGCTTTTATCGTTGAAAGAGATAATGCTGATATTTTCATTTTCCATGTACCAACTAAAATAGCAGATGATGGAAAACATATCTTTATGGGAGAAATCACAAAGAACGGCGAAACGGTTAGTACTTATGCAGTTGTGTCCGAGGATATGGATACAGCTTTGCAGATTGCCGCTACTGCCGAAATAGAATAAATTCGCCGCACAAAGTACAATTCGACTTTGTGCGGATTTTTTGTATATATAGCGAAAAATCCGACAAATTAATTGACAATCATAATTCTCCGTGATATAATAAATAATGTATACGTATAATTATATATGAGAAATAATCCAATTCGGTAAATGGAGATATACAGATGAACAGAACGATTAATAATATAAAGATAAATTATGAGGAAAAAGGCGAGGGGGAACTTATTGTCCTGCTCCATGGCTGGGGAAGCAATATAAAGCTTTTTGCCAATCTCATTGATTTGCTTTCAAAAAAATATAAGGTTGTGGCTATGGATATGCCGGGATTCGGCGAAAGTCAGGAGCCGCCCTCTGCATGGTGCGTTGACGATTACGCCGACTTTGTAATTGAATTCCTCAAAGCATACAATACAGATAAAGTTATGCTTTTAGGTCATTCCTTCGGCGGCAGAGTTATTATAAAACTCAACAGCCGTGAGAATCTCCCCTTTGAGATAAGCAAGGTTATCCTTGTGGATAGTGCAGGTATACTTCCGCCTAAATCCAACAAGAAAAGCTTCCGCACACGCTGGTATAAATTTTGCAGAACAATTCTTTCTACGGGAATTATGCAGAAAATCGCTCCCGAAGCTCTTGAAAAGCTCCGTGTGAAGTACGGCAGTGCGGACTATGTTGCAGCATCTCCTCTCATGCGGCAAGTGCTTGTAAAGACTGTAAATGAGGATTTAGAGCCGTTGCTGCCTAATATCAAATGCTCGACTTTGCTTGTATGGGGCGTAAATGACACGGCAACTCCCCTTTCCGACGGTGAAAAAATGGAGAAGCTTATCCCCGATGCAGGTCTTGTAAAGCTCGAAAATGCAGGACATTACTCATTCCTTGAACAGCAGTACACTTTCAACCGTGTTATGTGTTCTTTTATGAAAATTGAGGAATAATAATAAGGCGGATAATATCCGCCCCTACAAATTATAAATTAGGAGATACAGATGAATATTGCTATTTACTGCATATATGCAGTTATTGCACTTATTGCAATAATTTTTATGGGACTCCGTGAGTTCCACATGTTACAGCTTAACGGCTACAAAACTCCCGAACATTCATGGTGGATGAAGAAGAATTTCAAGAGATATATCCCCCATATCATTATGCTGATTCTTTCGTTTTCGCTTATCTGCTTCCGACCTGTTATTCACAGCCATGTTGTGAAGACGTTACAGCAATACGACCATGTGTACAATTCTTATACAGGCAACCTGACTAAAATAGTTCTCTGCGTTATGGCAATTATCAATATCTGCTTTATAATTGCCAATAAGCCAGGAAAGAAATTCAAAAAGCCGTTGGTATATACTGCCCGTGTAAAGCGTATGATGACAACATTTTTCATTCTTGTTGCTCTGATTTTCGCATTTGGATTTTTCTCTACAACTTTTGATTATACGGTTCTTTCTGACGGTCTGAAATCCGAAAAGAAGTATTTCTACCACAACCTGCCATTCTATTGCATAAATCTTGCACTCTACCTCACACCAATTCTTGTTCCCCTTTCAAATCTTATCAACAAGCCTGTTGAAAAGGCTGTGCAGAACTGGTACATCAACGATGCTAAGAAAATTCTTGCCTCCTGCCCCGATTTGCACAAAGTCGGCATTACAGGAAGCTACGGCAAGACTTCTATGAAATTCTACCTCAGCGAATTGCTCAGCTCTCAGTATGAAACCCTGAAAACTCCCGAAAGCTTTAATACTCCTATGGGTGTTACTATTACAATCCGCCGTGATTTAAAGCCTACACATCAGTATTTTATCTGCGAAATGGGCGCAAGACGAGTTCACGAAATCAAGGAACTTTGCGGAATTGCTAATCCCCATGACGGTATTATTACTTCTGTCGGCCCTCAGCATCTTGAAACCTTCGGCTCAATTGAAAATGTAGTAAATACTAAATTTGAGCTTGCAGACAGCATTTCTGCTCTCGGCAAAGTTTATCTCAACGGCGATAACGAGCTTATCCGCAAAAAAGCTCCCGATTATCCCAACGCTATCACCTACGGCTTACAGGAGGGCAATGACTGGAGAGCCACAGATGTTTCTGTTTCCGACAGAGGCACAGAATTTACTGTTACTGCTCCCGACGGAAAATCCTGCCGATACAGCACAAAGCTTCTCGGCGAGCATAACGTGCAGAATCTTCTCGGTGCAATTGCATACGCTGCTGATACGGGTATCCCCATGGAAAAGCTTGTACTCCCCGTTAAGCGTATTGCTGCTGTTCCCCACCGTTTACAGCTTCTTGACAAGGGCAACGGCGTAACGTTCATTGACGACGCTTACAACTCAAATCCCAGCGGATGCCGTGCGGCACTTGCTGTTCTTGGATTATTCGATGCTTGCCGTATTCTCGTTACCCCGGGTATGGTTGAACTTGGTGCAAAGCAGGAGGAGCTCAACTACGAATTCGGACAGGAGGCTTCAAAAGCCTGCGACTATATCGTTCTCGTAGGCAAAAAACAGACAGAACCCATATACAACGGCATTAAGGACAGCGGCTACGATATGTCAAAGGTTTACGTTGCTGATTCCCTTAACGATGCCCTTGCAAAGGTAAATGCTTATACTACAGACAAGAAAAAAATCGTTCTTCTTGAAAACGACTTGCCTGATAACTATTGATAAATAAGGAGATAACAGATATGAAAATCAATCTTGCAGTTCTTTTCGGCGGCAGAAGCGTAGAGCACGAAGTTTCCGTAATTTCCGCAGTTCAGGCTATGGCGAGCATGAACAAGGAAAAATACAACATCATTCCTGTGTATATGACGAAAAAAAGCGAATTTTATACAGGCGAAAAGCTTATGGACATCAACAGCTTTAAGGATATTCCCGCACTTCTCAAAGAGTGTACAGAGTGCGTTTTTGTCCGCAGTGAGGGCAAAGTTCAGCTCGTCCGCCAGAAGATGAAGAAATTCGGCTCAAACCTTATTTCAGATATTGATATTGCATTCCCAATTGTACACGGTACAAACGTGGAGGACGGCGCATTACAGGGATATTTACAGACACTTGATTTACCCTACGTGGGCTGTGACGTTCTTGCATCTGCTGTTGGTATGGATAAGTATGTTATGAAAATTTTACTCAAAGAGGCAGGATTCCCTGTTCTCGACTGCTGTCGTTTTGCTGCATTTGACCTTGACCGCATTGAAGAATGTGCCGACGAAGTTGAAAAGAAATTCGGCTACCCCGTCATTGTAAAGCCTATCAACCTCGGTTCAAGCGTTGGTATTTCCAAGGCTAAGGACAGAAGCGGACTTATAAAGTCCATGGAGGACGCTTTTGCTTTCTCCGACAGAATTCTTGTTGAACCTGCTGTTGTTCAGCTTAAAGAAATCAACTGTTCCGTTCTCGGTGACAGCGAATCCGCAGAGGCTTCCGTATGTGAAGAACCTGTTCAGGCAAGCGATGAGGATATTCTCAGCTTTGAACAGAAATACGTTGGCGGCGGCGGTAAATCAGGCGGCAGCAAGGGTATGGCATCGCTGAAAAGAAAGATTCCTGCTGATATTTCTCCCGAACAGGAGGAAACTATCCGCAGACTTGCTGTTGACGCTTTCCGCTGTCTTGGCTGCAACGGCGTTACACGTATCGACTTTATGATTGATATGGCTACAGATAAAATATATATCAACGAAATCAACACAATCCCCGGTTCTCTTGCATTCTATCTCTGGGAGCCTAAGGGTGTTAAATATCCCGAACTTCTTGAAAGAATGATTCAGCTTGCATTGAAACGCCACAGACAGGCAGCAAAGATAAACTACACATTCGACAGCAATATTCTCTCAATGGGCGGCAGTTTTGGTGCTAAGGGCAGCAAATGCTGATTATCTAATTAAGAATGCAGAATTAAGAATTAAGAATTTTATATTGCAATTCTGCATTCTTAATTCATAATTCTTAATTATATGATAAAAGGGGTTAAAATGGATAAT
>JAFXAJ010000082.1 GCA_017517145.1 Ruminococcus sp. | reverse complement strand
TCAAAGACGGTGACAGAATAATTATAAGTATGCTGGATAAAAAATGCGAATCAGGAGATATAGTAGTAGTTACACCACGCAATGCCGTTGTTTCTGACGGTAAAGGCGGTCTTGAATGTAAAGAGGGACTGAATAAAACTGTCGTAAAGCGTGTAATTGCTATAGAAGGTCAGACTGTTGATATTGATTTTTCAGCAGGCATTGTAACTGTTGACGGAAACAGATTATACGAAAAGTATACACAACTTGGTCTGACTCACTATGACGGCGGTGCATTTACAGGAGAATATCCTGTAACAGTTCCAGATGGTTATATTTTCGTCATGGGGGATAATCGTTCAGTATCTCTCGACAGCCGTTCCGATAAAATAGGCTTTGTTGCCGTTGAGGATATTATGGGTACGGCAATTATGAAAATATATCCCGAAATGGAGTTCTGCTCCTGAAAAGGAGGATAATTTGGAAAATATTGATATAAAAACTATACAGTGGTTTCCCGGACACATGGCGAAAACACGACGAGCAATTGCGGCTAATCTCAAGCTGGTGGATGCCGTTGTGGAAATCATTGACGCACGTACTCCCATGAGCAGCCGAAATCCCGAAATTGACAGTCTTACTTCGTCAAAACCGAGAATTGTCCTGCTCAATAAATGCGACCTTGCAGATGCAAACGCTACGAATGCATGGGTTAATTTTCTCAAAAAAGAGAATGTTACAGCTCTTGCTATAGACTGCAAGTCGGGAAAAGGAATAAATAAGCTTCTTCCCACGCTGAAATCTACAGTGCTGAAAGAGCTTATGGAAAAGCGTGAACGGAACGGCATGACAGGCGCTCCTGTTCGACTTATGATACTTGGCATACCGAATGTGGGAAAAAGTTCTCTCATAAACCGTCTTGCAGGAAGCAAACGCACAAAAGTTGAAGACCGTCCCGGTGTTACCCGTGTAAAACAGTGGGTAAAGCTGAAGGATAATACGGAATTGCTGGATATGCCCGGCGTTCTTTGGCCTAAATTCGAGGATCAGTCCGCAGCGGTACGTCTCGCATTTACCGGCGCAATAAGCGATGATATTCTGGACATAGAAACACTCGCTATGAAGCTGCTGAGTTACCTTGCAGAGAATTATCCGCAGTCGCTGACTGAACGGTATAAGGTTGAACCGGAGGAGTCCGATGACGGTCTTTCTCTCCTTGAAAAGGTGGGAAAAAAGCGTGGAATGGTTATTTCAGGCGGTGAAATTAATACGGAAAGAGCCGCTATAACGGTGCTGGACGAGTTCCGAAGCGGCAAGCTTGGACGTATTACCCTTGAAATGCCGGAGGGAATGTGACATGGCAAGAATAGTTCTCCATAAGGAGCTTTTTGAATATGATACAGCTCTCCGTAAAACCTATCCTGTGCTGTGCGGAGTTGACGAGGCAGGCAGAGGCCCTCTCGCAGGAGATGTGTATGCCGCTGCTGTAATTCTCAGTGACAATGTGCTTATTGATTATCTCAACGACAGCAAAAAACTGTCTGAAAAACGACGGGAACTTCTGTATGACGAGATTATCGAAAAGGCGGATGCCTATTGTATTGCAACTGCGTCTGTTGCTGAGATCGACGAGCTTAATATTTTGCAGGCTGCTATGCTTGCTATGAAAAGAGCTGTCGAGGGACTGGGAGTTTCTCCCGATATGGCGCTGATAGACGGAAATCGTCTCCCTGAACTGGAATGTCCTGCGGAAAATGTGATAAAAGGGGATGCTACGTCCGCCTCCATTTCTGCTGCGTCTGTTCTGGCGAAGGTTGCCCGTGACCGCTATATGCGTGAAATTGCGGAAAAATATCCGCAGTATGCCTTTGAGCAGCACAAAGGCTACGGTACAAAGCTTCATTGTGATATGCTGAAAAAGTACGGTGCCAGCGATGTTCACAGAAAATCATTTCTGAAAAAGATTCTGGGATAACTCTATGAACAGTGTTGAAATCGGCAGTATCGGCGAGGAGTATGTCTGCTCATATCTTGTATCTCAGGGGTATGAAATAGTAAAAAGAAACTATCGCATACGTGGCGGAGAAATTGATATTATTGCCGTTAATACTGAATATATCGCATTTGTTGAGGTGAAATCCCGTAAACCCGACAGTATGGTCGGTGGATTTGAGTCAATAACGCATCGCAAGCGTGAACTGATTATCAGAACTGCAAGGGATTTCTGCGTTAAGCACCCGAATATGCTGCAGCCGAGATTTGACACTGCACAGGTCATAATTTCGCAGGGCAGGGTGCTGTCATTTGATTACATAAAGAATGCCTATGATACCACAGGCTTCAATTTCATTTTTTAAAAGGGTGATTATATGTTTTACAACAGTACAAGAAACAGCGGAGTAAAGGTAAGCAGCGCAGAGGCTATTACTCAGGGTATATCCGTAGAAGGCGGACTTTTCGTTCCTGAGTCAATACCCCAGCTCACCTTTGAGGAGCTGAAAGCTATCGGTGATATGAAATATGCCGACAGAGCAGCTTATGTATTTTCAAAATATCTTACTGATTTTACAGAAGCTGAGATTCATTACTGTACTGATAATGCCTATTCTGTGAAGAATTTCGAAACTGAGAGCATAGCTGAAATGGCGCATCTCTTTGACGGCACATATATGCTGGAGCTCTGGCATGGTCCTACTTGTGCGTTTAAGGATATGGCTTTGCAGATTCTTCCCTATTTCCTTACAACATCGGCTAAGAAGATTAATCTCGATAAGAAGATTGTAATTCTCGTTGCCACTTCCGGAGATACAGGAAAGGCTGCTCTTGAAGGTTTCAAGGACGTTGAGGGTACATCTATTCTTGTATTCTATCCTGAGGACGGTGTAAGTCCCATGCAGAAGCGCCAGATGAAAACTCAGGAAGGTGAAAACGTTGGTGTGTGCGCTATCAAGGGTAACTTCGACGACTGTCAGAACGGCGTTAAGGCTATATTTACCGATAATGAAGTTAAAGCCGCACTTGATGCACAGGGCATGATTTTCTCCTCTGCAAACTCTATTAACTGGGGCAGACTTGTTCCGCAGGTTGTATATTACGTTTCATCTTATGCGGAGCTGGTTAAAAGCGGCGAAATTGAAATGGGCGAGAAGATAAATATTGTCGTTCCCACAGGTAATTTCGGAAACATTCTTGCAGCTTACTACGCTAAGCACATGGGAGTGCCTGTTAACAAGCTTATCTGCGCTTCAAATATCAATAATGTACTTACAGACTTCATAAATACAGGTGTGTATGATAGAAACCGCCAGTTCTACGCTACTGTTTCTCCTTCAATGGACATCCTTATTTCAAGCAACCTTGAAAGACTTCTCTATCTCATGACAGACAGAAATGACGCTGTTATCAATGAATGGTTCGGTAAGCTTTCTTCTGAGGGAAGATATGAGGTAAGCGATGATGTCAAGGCTAAGCTGAAAGAAGAATTCTTCGGCGGATTCTGTGATGATGAGCAAACAAAGGCTACTATCAGCGAGATTTACAAGAAATATTCCTATACCTGCGATACTCATACAGCTGTTGCAGTTAAAGTATACAACGATTATAAGGCTGCAACAGGCGACGAGACAAAGACGGTTATTGCATCAACAGCAAGCCCCTACAAGTTCTCCGCAGCTGTTCTCGAAGCTCTTGAAAACGGCACATCAGATATTGACGAGTATGCAAAGGTAGACAGAATTGCTGAGCTTTCAGATATTCCTGTTCCTGCTGCTCTTGCAGATCTGAAAAATAAGCCTGAGCGTTTTGCCGACGTTATTGACAAGGCTGACCAGAAGGCTTACGTTCTCAGAACACTTGGACTCTGATGAGTTTATATGTTATCGGGGATCTGCATTTGTGCTTCAGCGATCCCGCAAAGACAATGAGCATATTCAGGGGCTGGGAAGATTACCAGCGTAAAATTGAGGAAAACTGGCTCGCAAGTATAAAGGACGATGATACAATTGTTCTTGTGGGAGATACCTCATGGGGAATGACGCTACAGCAGGCTTTGCCTGATTTTCAGTTCATCCACAATCTTCCCGGAAGAAAAATAGTTCTGAAAGGTAATCACGATTACTGGTGGACAACAAAGAAGAAAATGGAGGATTTCCTGTCCGAAAACGGGCTTGATTCCATAAATATTCTGCATAATAACCACTATCAGTACGGCGAATACGGTATATGCGGCACTCGTGGCTGGGTTAATATGCCTGACGAGGTACAGGATGAAAAAGTTCTGCGCCGTGAGGTGCAGCGCCTTGAAGCTTCTGTAAAATCCGCTGTTGCTGTCGGACTTGAACCAATGGTATTTATGCATTATCCGCCTATTTTCGCATCTAATTTCAATTATGATATACTTGAAATATTATATCGTTACAATATAAAGGATTGCTACTACGGGCATATTCACGGGCGTTCAGCCCACGAATTATGCGTCACAAACACTTATGATGATGTGAATTTTCATTTAATATCGGGTGATTATTTACATTTTATTCCAGAGAAGGTTATGTGAATTTGTGTAATAGGTAGAAGTATTGAATTATTGTAGAAATATCTTTTGAAATATGGTATAATGTTTAGGTATTCTTTTAAGATGTACAAAGAGCATCTATATATATATTTAATGGAGGATCATTATGTTAAAGTCATCAAACAAAACCGATGTGAACACTACTGAGTTGATTATTTCAATCGACGCAGAGAATTTTGAGGCTGCTGTTGAAAGAGAATATCAGCGCCAGAAGAAAAATATCCAGATCAACGGCTTCAGAAAGGGTAAGGTATCCAGAAAGCTTGCTGAAAAGACTTTCGGTGAGGGTGCTTTC
>JAFXAJ010000081.1 GCA_017517145.1 Ruminococcus sp. | reverse complement strand
ATGTTGAAAAAACAGGCTTTTTTCCGCTGGGTATCATTGAAATTACAATGGGTGCAAGCGAAGTTTTCGGCGGTTTTGAGAAAGTATGCAAGCTTTCTCTTGTGAGCGGAAACAAAAAAAGCTTTACAGTTGAAGTTGACGCTGTTACAGGCGGAAACGGCGAGATTTCCGTTCTTGATGTGAAATCCTGCGGTTTTCTTGGATATACGGGATTGAAAATTCTGACTCCGCTTCCTCCTGCTAAAAGTGTCGGAGTTATTCCTGAAATTCCTGAAATAAAAACAACTTCAAAGCTTTTCAGAAGCATTGCGGATTCCGTAGTAACCTCCGATGAGGAAGAAAACAGCGAGTCAGCACAGCTTTTTTCCGCAAGCACCGTTCCCGGATATGACCACCGTGAGTACGAAATGGGAGATCCCCTGAAGCGTGTTAACTGGAAATTATCCGCTAAAAAAGGCACTATGATGGTGCGTCTTGATGAAGCGGTATCATCGGTTCAGCCCATAATTGCCCTTGACCTTTACAGAAAGGCAGACTGCAAGGTTTCAGAGGCTGTTCTCCGTGAAGAAACACTGCTTTGCTCTGTTTTCGGACTTCTCTCCATGCTGATAAAACACGGCATTGCTTCTACTTTTATATATCGGAGCGAAAACGGCGAGATGGTTTCTGAAAGTGTTGAAAATCCCGAATATCCAATGCAGCTGCTGCTTAAAGTATTGGCAGTAAAGGTGCAGACGGATAAGAGAATCAGTGTGGATACGTCATCAGCTTGTTCCTGCGTTATTGCATCCACAGATTGTTCGGCATCTCTGAACAGCGTAATATCCGTATTTGAGGACAAGGAAAATATAAATCTTATTGGTGCATCTTCTCAGGAGATAAACGGAACAGCCTGCAGGATGTGGTATCTGGACGGCGACAATAATTTTAAGTTGGTATAAAACAATGACAGAAAAAAGAGAAAACCTGAAGCATTTCTGCATAAGGACGTTTGCCGATCCTGTGCTGATATACGTCGTTATTGCCATGATGTCAATAATGAACCATTATCGAAGCTCACTTACGTTGATATATGGTCTGGCTGCTTATGCTGTCGGCTGGCTTGTTTTCCGTCTTTTTGATTACATAAACAAGCATCATCTTGTAGGATTTTTTGCTTATATACTGCTGTTCGGTGCATTTGCGGCATCGGCGTTTATAGCAAAGGAGGAAGGCGGCAAGGATTATCCTATTCCCTTCGGACTGTGGTTTCTTACGCCCCAATCAGCCATGCCCTATAATAAATGGTATGTACTGAGCATTTTTATACTGTTTCTGATTTTTATGCTTTCGGTAATATACTATTTTACCCGTGTGCGGTACAGATTATTCATGAATTTCTTGATACTTCTCATACCGTTTTCTATATATGGTAAGGAAAATGAGGAAATGGCAATTGGTTATATCATCGCTCTTTGTGTGGGATTCTTCGTACTTATGGCGAATTTCAGACAACTGTCGGATACAAAGACTTCAAAGGCGGTGAATAAACTTGAAATGTACGGCTCTGCGGCGGTATTTACAGTAATTTTTGCAATTATAGCTGCTGTTGTTCCTAAGCCCTATATCGAGGCGGACAGAACTATGATTGAAACTGTTATCAATGCTGATGCTCTTACAGATAAATTTCTGAAAATGCTGGAGGTTTTCCGTGATGATACGGAGGGCGAACAGTTCAGGCAGGATCTGGGTGATCTGCCTGTATACTACGCAGTATCGCCAATGCCCCTGCATATAAAGACATCAACATTTACCTCCTATGACTACGAAAAGGATTCGTGGCGAACAGGTATGTGCGACAGAACTGCTCTATACGATTATGAAGCTCCTGTTGAAATGTACTATAGCGGAGAAGTTGCAGATGCAATTCTTTTTGCCGCAGAGTATGACAGCGAATTTGCTGAAAAATACGGACTTGAGCCTTTCCTGAAAAATGGTATGGATCACATACAGAAGCAGAAGGTTATAATCAATACAGTGTCCGCAGGCGGCACATCAGCTCCTGTACCGGCAGGTGCGGCATCTTTAGATGTGACTTCATTCAAGAATAAATTTGGTCTGACAGACGGCGGTACGCTGCTGACAGACGGTAAAATCTTCAAGGAGCGTGAACAGTTTGTGTTCAGCGCAGTTCCCGATCTTTTCTTTGAAAGCAAGAAAAATAAGGAGCTTGCAGCTCATATTGCCGCCATTGAGGATTACACACAATTTCTTGATGATGCAGATACAGCTGTTATAGAGTGCTATGACGCTATGGAAGGTGAACTTTACGAACTGCGTGATTACTACTGGTCGGTTCTCACTAATAACCGCCTGCAATACATCAAAGCAGAAAAAATTTACATGAATTACGGGAATAATCCCGATATTTACAATCTCGCCCAGAAAATAACGGGAAAATATGAAACTCCCTACGACAAGGCTCTTGCTCTGGAGCTGTACTTCATCAAGAACAATTTTAACTATGACATGAGCTATCGTAAAGAAGTGGGCGAAAACGTGGAGGATTTCCTTTTTGAAACAAAAAGGGGAGTCTGCTACGAATATGCAACGGCTATGACGCTTCTTGCAAGAGCAGCAGGAATTCCTGCAAGATACTGCGAGGGCTTCAATATGCAGACAAAATACGGTGATGAAAAAAGTCAGGGATATATCGTGACAACAGGCGACGCTCACGGATTCCCCGAACTCTACATAAAAGGCTACGGCTGGAAAACCTTTGAGCCTACCAGAACGACAGAAGAAATGGCTGACGATGACAGAAGCGTTGTGGAGCTTATGCTTGTAGCGGGACTTATAATCCTCGCTATATCCGCATTTGCGCTGCTGCTGATATTCTTTATGCCATTGATTATACATAAAATATTCCTCATGAGAGTGAAACGCAGGACTCCCAATGCAGCAGTAAAGGCGGTAATTCACCGTATATGCAGAGTGTACGGCATATCCTCATCAGCATCGGTACATGAAGCCGAAAGTGAGGTAAGCCGCAGATCGGGAGCTGATATATCATACGCGGCACTTCTCTTTGAGCGTGGGGAATACGGCGGAAGTGAACTGACAGAAGACGAAAAGAAAAAAGCTATTGACGTATATATAGCTGCTTATACTGCTCTTGAAGAAGCCAAAAAAGCAGAACGCAAGAGTAAGAGAAAACATAAGAAAGCAGCATAGGGAACTGTGGGAAAACAAAATTAAAACAGGGTGAATTACCCGAATTTAAGGAGTGTTACCAATGCAGTGTAAAAAAATTATAGGTGTATTAACAGCTTTAGCCGCAGCTGCCTGCTGTACGATTCCTACAGCTTATGCAGCGGAGGTTATTGAAGAATCCACCGCAGTTGTGTCGGAGATTTCAACTTCCTCCGTGTACGATGAGTACCGTGAGTGGAGTCAGATGGATTCCAGATGGGGCGAAACTCCCATGGGCGGCACAACCATAAGACGTTCCGGCTGTCTTGTTACTTCACTGGCTATCATGGCTGTTCATTCAGGCTCAATTGATGGTACAGCCATGAATAATATGGGTATTAGCAGCATTGAACAGTTTAACCCCGGAGTGCTTGCAAATGCCTATACAGACAGAAACGGTTTCAGCTATGACGGCGCAATCGTCAGCTGGGGTACAATAGGTACAATTATTCCCAATATCGCTTTTGGTGCTGATAAATATTTTCAGAATACCGAAAAAACAGCTGTTGCCGAGGAACTTAAATCCCTTATGGCAGAGGGCTGGCACATTATCGCAAGAGTAAACAACGGCGGATTCCATTGGGCATATATCGAAAGCGTAGGTGCTGACGGTTCAATTACCATGTGTGACCCTGCGGTTGATACTCATGATCTTTATGAGGCATATCCCAACGGTTTACAGGGCGAATACTGGATGCTGAAAGGTACAAATCCCCCTAGCGGCACAACAGCAGAAAAACCTGCTATGCCCGTTTTACCGGATTCACCTGAAGCTCCCGAAACACCTGAAACACCTGAAACTCCCGAAGTGCCTTCTGCACCTTCTGCTCCCGAAGCAGGACCTGTTCAGGCTATTAAAATAGCTTCAAAGCCTGACAGACTCGTTTTCAACTGCGGGGAGGAGCTTGATCTTACAGGCGGAGTTGTTACTTTAAGCGGCATGAACAGCGACAATACACCATGGTCAAAGGATGTGGATATGACTTCCGCTGAGGAGATTATCGTTGACGCATCTGCTTTTGATTCAGAGAATCCCGGTGAGTATGAGATTATCATAAAGACAGTGAGCGTTGAGGCTCAGGCTACAGTTTCACTTTTCGTTACGGTATGCCGCAGCATTGGCGAATACTGCGTAATAAGCGATGAACCTGCTATAATTTACTCTGAACAGGGAGAAGGCATAATCCAGCACGTTCTCAAAAAAGGCGATGTAATCCATATCGCAAAATGGGATGGAGATTACGGCATGATTGCTTCTATGGATATAACAGGCTGGGTTGAAACCGCTGCCCTTAAAAAGACGTTGAATCATCTTCATACAAAGGGCGATATAAACGACGACGGCAATGTTGATAAGTATGACCTTTCGCTGCTCAATAACTATTTGCAGCAGAAGGAAGTGCTCCCCAGCGGAATTTCAACGCTGACAGCAGTACAGCTTTTCACTGCCGATCTCAACGATGACGGAATGGTTGATCTTCAGGATGTAAGGGAATACCTTATGAAAGTATAATACATCTAAAGTACCGACAGGAGGTTTGAAAATGGAATGGACAGAGGTTAATATATATACCTCAGCCGAGGGAATTGAGCTGCTCTGCTCAAAGCTTATGGACATCGGCGTAAAAGGCTTTGTAATCAAGGATTCTGAGGATTTCAAGGAATTTCTTGAAAATAAAAACGGGCAGTGGGATTATATTGACGATGATCTCATGGGACTTGCAGATTGTGAAACCTGCGTTACGGTGTATCTTCCCGGCAACGATCAGGGCGCTGATATGCTCATGTCAATAAAGTCAATGCTGGCAGATATGAAGGCTTCTGACAGCGAAAATATCTACGGCAGACTGGAAGCGGAGCTTTCGGATATATGCGAGGAGGACTGGGCTAATAACTGGAAACAGTATTTCAAGCCTTTCAAAGTCGGTGAAAAACTTGCTGTCAAGCCGTCGTGGGAGGAGTTTTCCGACGACAGCAGGATTATACTTGAAATTGACCCTGCTTCAAGCTTCGGCACAGGTCAGCACCATACCACAAGGCTTTGTCTTGAAATTATCGAAAAATCCCTGAAAGAAGGGGATACAATCCTTGACCTTGGCTGCGGAAGCGGTATACTTTCAATTGCAGGTATACTTCTCGGTGCAGAAAAGGCTGTTGCCGTTGATATTGAAGAAAATGCAGCTGCAACTGCAAAAGAAAATGCAGAGAAGAACAATATTACAGAGGAGCAGTATAAAACCTGCTTCGGAAATATACTGACGGATGAGGCTCTGGCAGATAAAATTGACGGAAAATATGACATGATAACCGCAAATATTGTGGCTGATGTTCTTATAGCCATGAAGGATTATTTTGTCCGCTATCTCAGAAAGGGCGGTACGCTCATCATATCCGGTATAATTGAAGAACGTATGGACGAGGTGTTTGAAGCAATTGAAAAAGTTGGCTTCGTTCAGAAACAGGTCAGTGTCAGGGAGGGCTGGGCAGCTGCCGAGTATACCCTGTAACACTGAAAAATGAGTAGAATCGGTATGGAATAGTCCTGCCGTTTTACAAGCAGCGGCTGTCGGAGGCACTATCGGCAGACGTTGTATATACAAATAAATAACAAGGAGAATGATTCAAGTGGCATTATTTAAGAAGAAAAATCAGCCTGAGGAGAAAGCTGCGGCTGTTGAAAAAGAAATGGATTATAAGGAGCTTGTTCTTTCAGCTCTTGACAAGAAAATGGAAAAGGGCAACCTTTACGACGGCTGCCTTATTATGCCCAGAGGCTTTACCATTGACATAAGAGTGGGAAGAATTGAGGAAAAAGATGATGTGAAGCTTATGCAGGTTCTTTTCGTTGTATCCCATGACGAGTTTGACGAGCCTCTTATTGACCCCGTTGACGCACAGGGCAAGACATTTGAGGAAGCTGCAAAAATGGCTGTTGATATTTTCTACGGCGGCGTATGGCATCCCCTCGATCAGGCTCTTATGAAGAAGGCTCCTACACGTGTACCTGTAACATATCTCAAGCAGCACTATGAGTTTGAAATGTTTGCACAGTCAATTGTAAGAATCGGTGCAGGTGAAAAGGGACAGCCTATAATGCTGATTGGTTTCATTCTCAATGAAATGCCCAAGTATCTCGGTTCAAAGAAGTACTACTGGGTGAGAATATACCTTGCAAAGCACAAGGACAGAGAGATTATCGAGGTAAGAATCAACGGCTCTGTATGTTCTGAACTGAGCAAATTCTTCACAGAATATGTTCGTTCATGGGACGCTGAAAATACATTTATCTGCGAAAAGCAGTACGCTATCTTTGTTCAGCGTGACGATGATAAATGTCCTTTCACAAAGGAAACTGTTGTCAACGGCGCAAACTTTGTTCTTGACAAGCTTGTTGATGTAAAGAATCAGGATGACTATCAGGCAATGACTACAGAGCTTGAAGAAATGATAGGCGATAAGAATCTTGCAGCCGAAATCCGTATTTTTGTGCCTGAGATTATGGCTAAGATGACTCTTGGCTACCGTGAGGGAGACAGCCTTTTCCTTATTGAGGGCGATAACAAGATTGAGTTCAAAAAGACACAGCTCCGTTCATATTTCTATGTTCAGCAGGCTGTTATAGAGTTTCTTAGCAAGCGTCCCGAACAGGAGGTAGTTCAGGAAATCGTAAGCAAGAGCGTTGCGTTCAGAGAACTGAGAAAGATTATTATTTCCGCTAATGAAAAAGCACAGGCTGAGGGCAGCGATACAAAGTATACACCTCAGGATATGTATGTTCCCGGAACAGCTTATAAGGTTGGCGACGAAGAATATATGCCCTGGTAATTAGATGCAATACCGCTCAAAGTCCGAGGGACGACTCTGTGCGGTATTGCTTTAAAGGATTTTTTGAAAAATCTGAAAAAACCCTTGACAAATCGGGGAAAATGTGCTAAAATAATATATGCCGCATGTAGACAGGCTTTAAAGTTGTGCAAACACGCCGTCGCAGCGAGTTTTGAAAAAAGGCAGGTGCCAGAAATGTACGCAGTTATTGAAACAGGCGGAAAGCAGTATCAGGTTAATGAGGGAGATATTATCTTCATCGAAAAGCTCGCAGTTGAGGCTGATGAGACTATTACTTTCGATAAGGTTGTTGCTCTCGGCGCTGAGGACGGCATCAAGGTAGGAGCTCCCTATGTTGATGGCGCAGCTGTTGAAGCTAAGGTTCTTAAGAACGGCAAGGCTAAGAAGAT
>JAFXAJ010000080.1 GCA_017517145.1 Ruminococcus sp. | reverse complement strand
TATCCAGAAAGCTTGCTGAAAAGACTTTCGGTGAGGGTGCTTTCTATGAGGGCGCTATCAACAGCCTTCTCGGACCTGAAATGGATGCTGCTATCGCTCAGGAGAATCTCAATCTCGTGGACAGCCCCAATGTTGAGGTTACTTCAATTGATAAGGAAAACGGCGTAGAGATCAAGGTTATCTGTGTAACAAAGCCTGAAATTGAGATTTCTGATTATAAGGGTATAAAGGCTGCTAAGAATGTCAATGCTGTTACTGATGCAGATGTTGACAAGCAGATCGACATCATCAGAAAGAAGAATGCTCGTGTTGTTTCTGTTGAGGACAGAGCAGCTCAGATTGGCGATGAGGTTATCATCGACTTTGAGGGATTCTTCGGTGATGAGGCATTTGACGGCGGCAAGGGCGAAAATCATCCTCTCCTCCTCGGCAGCGGTCAGTTTATCCCCGGTTTTGAGGATCAGATTGCCGGTCACAACGTTGGCGATGAGTTCGATGTTGTTGTAACTTTCCCTGAGGATTACCAGATGTCCGACTATGCAGGCAAGGAAGCTGTATTCAAGACAAAGCTCCACTCCATCAGCTATGAGGAGCTCCCTGAGATTGACGATGAGCTTGTTAAGGACGCTACTGAGTTTGATTCCGTTGAGGAGTACAAGGCAGACATCAGAACAAAGCTTGAAGAAGCTGCTGTTAAGCAGGCAGATTCCGCATTTGAGAATGCTGTTCTTGAAGCTCTTATTGCAAAGGTTGATTCACCCATTCCCAACTGTATGTTTGAACAGAGAATTGACGAAATCATGGCTTCTTTCGATCGTCAGCTTCAGCAGCAGGGTATGAGCCTCAAGCTCTACTGCCAGTATACAGGCATGAACGAAGCTGCAATCAGAGATACTTACAGAGAGCGTGCTGAGGGCGAAGTAAAGCTCAGACTTGCTCTTGAAAAGATTGTTGAGCTTGAAAATATCGAAGTTTCTGAGGATGAGATTAATAACAGCCTCGGTGAAATCGCTACTGCAAACAACATGGATGTTGCTACTGTAAGAAGATTCATCTCCATTCCTGAGTTTACAGCTGACATGAAGGTTCAGAAGGCTGTTGAGCTTGTTAAGGAGAACGCAGTTGTTGAAGAAGCAGCTGAATAATCATATACATTAATTATTCCTTGTCCCGTTTTATGCGGGACAATGGTTTTATTACAAATATTCACAAAAACCGACATGAAATAAGAAAGGACGATGAATTATGAGTTTTATTCCTTATGTCGTTGAGCAGACAGGCCGTGGAGAGCGTTCCTACGATATTTTTTCACGCCTGTTAAATGACAGAATAATTATGCTTTCAGATCAGGTTAATGACACTACAGCAAGCCTTGTTGTTGCTCAGCTCCTTTTCCTTGAAAGTCAGGACACAGAAAAGGATATTTCGCTTTATATCAATTCTCCCGGCGGTTCAATCACAGCAGGAATGGCTATATACGATACTATGCAGTATATCAAGTGTGATGTTTCAACAATCTGTATAGGTATGGCTGCATCAATGGGAGCATTTCTCCTTGCCGCAGGTGCAAAGGGTAAGAGATTCGCCCTTCCTAACAGCGAAATCATGATACATCAGCCTCTTATTTCAGGTGGTCTTGGCGGTCAGTGTACTGATATAAAAATTCATTCTGACCACCTGCTTAGAACCCGTCAGAAAATGAACGAGCTTCTCGCAAAGAATACAGGGAAATCAATTGAGCAGGTGGAAATTGACACAGAACGTGATAATTATATGACTGCTCAGGAAGCTCTTGAATATGGTATTATCGACAAGGTAATCGAGAAAAGGTAGGTTGTCCATGGCAGATTTTAAGGTATGTAATTTTTGCGGCAAAGGTGAAAACACTACCAGTGCAATGTTTACAGCAGGTTCTACTAATATCTGTGACGAATGTATTATCTACTGCTATGAGCAGCTTTTTGGCGCAGAATTTGCCAAAGCAAGGAGAAACGATGCACGTAACAACAGCAAAGTAAACGCAAAAGCAGGGCTTACCTTGATGAAGCCTGAGGAAATCAAAGCATATCTTGACGATTACGTAATTGGTCAGGACGAAGCTAAAATTTCTCTTGCTGTTGCGGTTTATAACCACTACAAAAGAATTAACAGTCAGAATGAGCCTAAGACAAAGAAGAACGATGAGGTAGAGCTTCAGAAAAGTAATGTTCTTCTTCTTGGCCCTACCGGTGTGGGAAAAACATTCCTTGCACAGACTCTGGCAAAGCTTCTGAATGTTCCTTTTGCTATTGCAGATGCCACAACTGTTACAGAAGCAGGATATGTTGGTGATGACGTTGAAAATGTTCTCCTGAGACTTATTCAGGCAGCTGATTATGACATCGAAGCTGCTGAAAAGGGCATTATTTATATTGATGAAATTGATAAAATTGCAAGAAAATCTGAAAATACTTCAATTACCCGTGATGTAAGCGGTGAAGGCGTTCAGCAGGCACTTCTTAAAATCATTGAGGGAACTGTATCAAACGTTCCTCCTCAGGGGGGCAGAAAGCATCCCAATCAGGAAACGCTGAAAATTGATACAAGGAATATTCTTTTCATCTGCGGCGGTGCTTTTGACGGATTGGAGAATCAGATTCAGAAGCGTATCGGAAAATCTCCCATAGGTTTTGGCGGCGAAATCAAGAGCTTTAAGACTGAAGGCGCAAACATTTTCAAGAAGGTTATACCGAAGGATCTTATCAAGTTCGGTATGGTTCCCGAATTTATAGGCAGATTGCCTGTAATTTCCGTTCTCGACGAGCTTGACGAGGATACTCTTGTGCGTATACTTACCGAGCCTAAGAATGCTATAGTGAAGCAGTACAAAAAGCTGTTCAGCTATGACAAGGTAAAGCTTGAAATAGAAGACGATGCGTTGATTGAGATTGCGAAAAAGGCTCTTTCACAGAAAACAGGTGCAAGAGGACTTCGCTCCATACTGGAGGGAGCATTAATGAAGTCCATGTACAGTGTTCCGTCTGACAGTACAATTACAAAGGTAATTGTAAAGAAGGAATGTATAACGGACGGCGCAGAACCTGAATATGTGAGAAAAAAAGTTGAAAAAAAAGTTAAAGCCGAGGAAAAGGCTGAATAAAAAAACGTCGGGTTTTTACGCCCGACGTTTTGTTTTACGGTTTAATTAGCAGCCACAGCCACAGCCGCAGTCATTGTTGTTGTTATTGCCGCAGCCGCAGCTGTTGCCGTTATTGCCGCAGCCGCAGAAAATAACAAAGATGAGGATGAGAAGGATGATCATGCAGCTGTTGCCGCCAAAACAAGAATTACACATAATAAATATCTCCTTTGAAGATGTATTTGAACCGCTTTGTTTGCGTTTCATAGTACATAATATGCCATAGCTGAAATTGTGTTACAGATTTCTAAAAAACTTTTTCGGTAATTTTTCTTTTCGACTGTTATCGCACAGCATACGTGGCATAATATAGTAACAGGCACAGATACGCAGAAGCAGTATCTGGAGAATTGGAGGAGACTATATGATTAATACAGACAATTTTACACAAAAGGCGGCAGAAATTATTGACGGAGCAATTGAGGCAGCATCGGAGCTTGGTCACACATACGTGGGCAGCGAGCATATACTCTTGTCGATTACTATTGATGGAACATCGGCAGCAGCTCAGATACTCATGGACGGCGGAATTGCTTATGATGACCTGCGAAGCGAAATAATAAACCTTGTAGGGCAGGGGAGTCCCTCCGTTCTTAATCAGCGGTATTTCACAACAGCAGCAAAAAGAATCCTTGATAACGCATACAGCATAGCTCTCAGCGATAAGAAAATGCAGGCTGCTCCGGAGCATATTCTTGCAGCAATAATACGTGAATCCTCATGCAGTGCTTGTACGGTAATAAAAAAAGCAGGCGGAAGCATGACGGATATATGCAGCGGACTTAAAATAATATCCTCAGCAAAAATCAGAAGCGAACTTTATGAGTCAATCAAGCCTAAATTGTCTCATTTGCCCAATCTTTTCCGTTACGGCAGAAATCTTACAGATATATCACTTATAAAGAAACATGACCCTCTTATAGGCAGAATAAAGGAAGTGGAGCGTGTACTTCAGGTTCTTTCACGCCGTGTGAAAAATAATCCCTGTCTTATCGGTGAAGCCGGCGTGGGAAAAACAGCAATCGTTGAAGGTGTTGCAGAGCTTTTTGTGCGGAATCTTGTACCTGATTCCCTGAAAAATAAGTTTATATTTTCTCTGGATTTTACTTCATTGCTTTCAGGAGCAAAGTACCGTGGAGATTTTGAGGAACGTGTAAAGGCTTGTATAGACGAGGCGGTCAATGCAGGTAATATTATTCTTTTTATAGATGAACTGCACACCATAGTCGGGGCAGG
>JAFXAJ010000079.1 GCA_017517145.1 Ruminococcus sp. | reverse complement strand
GTTTCGTTGAACTCCTCAACAGTACGCACATCAAGGATAATATAGTTTTCCTCGCTGTCCATAAGGGATTTTGCTTCTTCCTGAGTAATCTGTTCGTATGGATTTTCAGCTTCGGTCACAGCTTCTACATTGTTTGTATTTGTATCTTTTGATTCATTACAGCCGGTCATAATAAAAGCTCCTGTCATTAAAATTATAGTTGCAGCAATTAAACGTTTAATCATATTATATCAACCTCGTTTCAGCCAATAAAATTGTCCAATATATCAAAAAGGGCGGGCATTGATAAGGCAGTCAAATCATAAGCTCCGTCAAGAAAAGCTTCAAGATTTTCCTCGTTGTATTCGATTTCTTTAGAATAATTTTTTGCAATTTCTATACAGTCCTCAGGGGAAATTCCGTTATCAAGCCATTTTGAAGCCCACAAAACAGCGTTTATAATAACGCTGACAACTGCAAGAACAGTACGAGAGAGAAAGTCACCGTCGAATACGCCTTTGAGAAGATACCTCCATAGGAAATATACAGCGATATTCCGTAAGAAACCTGATATATACGGGTTTTCCTGTAAGAAGTCAGCTTTTCTTGCTGATATTTCCGCAAGTTTTTCTTCGGCAGCCAAAAGAGTAGGATGCCATAATTCGCTGATAGGTTCAAGAGTTCGCAGAAATTGAAGAATATCGGCAAAAGTTCCTGTTTCGGCTGAATATGTTATGCCTTGTTCAGCCACTGAAATTTCCAGCAATTTTTTCAGACGTTCACCAAGGGGAATTTCTTCGTTCTGCAAAATAGAGAGGAAATTTTCACGCAGGTCATATAAATAATTATACATTTCCGTGTCAAACGGTTCACTATCTTCATCGGGAATATGAGTTTCCATAACGGTAAAGGGGCAGGTCTGCGTCAGAATAATACGTGCAGATTCTTCGCAGCACATACCGATTCCGCCTTCTTTGACGCTGCCGAACCATTCATAATATCTTGGGTGATCGGAGCAAATCTGACAAAGAGAATCCTCGCCTAATTCTGTTATAATGTCACATAAATTACAATTATTGAGAAAGGGACAACGCTCATTTTTGCCGAGAATAAATGAGGATGTATCACCGAAATTAATATTATTCTGCAAGCGCTGACCGAAATCTCCCGATACAGAGCGATATTTTTCAGCTGTATCGTTATCTATGTCTATTTCCCAGCCGATACAGCAGTTATCCTGACATTTATCAGCTATACAGCGGAAATCTTTGTAATAAGACGGAGTTCTGAAAATCATAAAAACCTCACAATGTCTATTTATATTTACAATTATATCTCATAATTTTCAAATAGTCAATAATATCATGAAAATATTATAAAATACACTGTACAAGTGAAGCGGAATTTGGTATAATAGAATAGACAAAAGGTCAAATATCCGGAGGTGTTTTTATGACAAATACTATTACAAAAAGAAAATTATCAGTTAAAGTTCAAACTATCGGTGCGGCAGCAGCTATAATTACAGCAGTTGCCTTGCCGCAGCTGTTACACGTTTTAGGTGCAGTTAGCGGACACGGCTCAGCTTTCGGTGAAATGCTGCTTCCCATGCATCTGCCGATAATACTTGCGGGGCTTCTTGCAGGTTCTTATGCAGCAGGTGCGGCAGGTTTGCTCAGTCCGCTTATAAGCTATTGTCTGACAGGAATGCCTGCATCTGCAATGCTGCCTTTTATGATGATAGAGCTTGCAGTATATGGTATATGTTCAGGTGCGCTTAGAGAAAAAAATATGCCATGCATTGCGAAGGTATTCATTGCACAGCTCAGCGGTAGAATTGTCCGTGCAGCAGCGATTCTTATTGGATTTTATGGATTCAGCGCAGCAGTAGCACCTGCGGTTATAATTTCAAGCATAAAAACAGGAATTGCTGGTATTTTACTTCAGCTTGTTATAATTCCTGTTATCGTTCATGCAGCAAAGAAAGCAGATAATGAATAATATGAATGGATGAATGGAAATGGATAAGAATAATATATATGACATATCAAAACTGGGATTCGGACTTATGAGGCTTCCTGAAAAGGACGGTGAAGTAGACCACGAGCACGTGTGCCGCATGGTTGATAAATATATGTCAGCTGGCATGAATTATTTTGATACGGCATACGTATATCACAGCGGAAAATCTGAGGTTGCCGTCAGAGAATGTATTGTAAAGAGATACCCAAGAGACAGTTTTGCGCTTGCAACAAAATTGCCGGCATGGTGCATGAACAGCAAAGAAGACAGAGACAGAATTTTCAATGAGCAGCTTGAAAGAACAGAGGCAGGCTATTTTGATTTTCATCTGCTCCATTCTCTTGAGGACGGCAACAATTACGACAAGTATGAAGAATATGATTGTTTTAACTGGGCATTGGAGAAAAAACGAGAGGGGAAAATAATACATTTTGGATTCTCATTTCATGGAACTCCTGAATTGCTGGAGCAGGTTCTTGACAAGCATCCGGAAGTAGAATTTGTACAGATTCAGCTCAACTATGCCGATTGGAAAAATCCTCTTGTGCAGTCAGGTGCGTTATATGAAATACTTCGCCGCAGAAATATACCAATGATAATAATGGAACCTGTAAAGGGCGGTACACTTGCTTCATTGATGCCCGAACTGGAACAGAAAATGAAATCGTTCAGACCTGAAAAATCCATTGCTTCGTGGGCGCTGAGATTTGTTGGGTCACTTCCCGGTATCGTAACTATACTTTCGGGAATGTCAAACGATGAGCAGATGATAGAAAACATAAGCACATTCACAGATTTTGAGCCTCTCAGCGATAAGGAAAAAGAGCTTATAGGTGAAGTTCATGAAGTAATGTACAATTCTCCTCTTGTCGGTTGTACAGGATGTCGTTATTGCTGTGACGGATGCCCCTCAGAAATAAAAATTCCCGAAATGATGCGTATACTTAACACTGTGAGAATGTACAAGGAGGACTGGAGAGCGTCTATATTCTACAGAGGAATTACAGAAAATAGCGGAAAAGCATCTGATTGCATAAAGTGCGGACAGTGTGAAGGAGTATGTCCGCAGCATCTCAGTATAATTGAACTTCTTGCGGAATTGTCGGAACATTATGATAAGAACAAAAAGAAATAACAAAGGCGCTCATTTCATAGCGCTTTTTAATTTTGTTAACTGAACGTGCTATATAGTCTGTTGAGCATGAAAACGACGTATTTCTGTTGTTTGCTGTTATTAAATCGGTTTATATTTTCGCAAATAATTAACAATTAGGTGGGAAATTTGGTGTAATATGCAGAAATTTTAAAAAAAGAGTGACAAAACCAAGAATATATAGTATAATAAAGTGTGCCTTTATTCAAATTGTAAAATTTAATGCTGATAATCCGAATTGTAAAAACGGATTAGAGCAGGCAAAATCTGCTAATGTGAGGTCATTTTGTGAGTAATTTTAAACGTGCATTTTTATTTAACGGAATCGGAACAAAACCTGAAAAACTTTTGCGTGCCATGACTCCTGCAATGGTTGAAAAATACCGCAGCTATCAGCATGATGGGTTTGTAAGACTGGGATTGTCAGAGAATATTTCCGAAAATGCATCTATGGACAAAATTGCAGCAGAATGGCTTTCGTCACTAATTTCTGACCGTGTTATTTTTGAGTATTATATAGAAAAGGGTATTATTCCAGACATAGGAATGGGACACAGTTCAGGAATTGTCAGTGTAAGTGCCTGCTTTGGCTCTGTAAGTCACGAGTTTGCCCATGAGATAATCATGATGAATCGTGCTACAATGCGTTCTTTGGAGAAATCAGGCGAAAAACAGGATATGGGAACTATTATAGGTCTGAGTATTGACGATGTGAACGAGCTTATTGCCGAAAACAATTTTTCAACTGACGATGTAATTGTGGGCAGCGCAAATTCACGTATATGTACTATGATTTCAGGCAAGGAAGAAACCGTTGAACAGCTGCTTCTTGCGGCACAGGAGGCAGGGGCTATCAAGGTTATTCCTTTCCGTATCGGACTGGCTTATCATCATCCTATGATAAGAAAACATTCTGATGAGTATGTTCAGTTCTGCGGCGGCGGTGAATATCATGACCCGAAATATCCCGTGCTGTCAATATTTGACCAGCGTATAATGACAACAGGTGCGGATCTCATGCTGGAAAACCAGATAAATATTCTCAATCCAATACGCTGGGATATAGCCTTGAAGCATCTTGAAGAAATGGGTGTAACGGAATTCTTCGATGTCAGCGCAAACGGAGCAGTCGGCAAATTTTCAAGGATAAACAAGAGAAAAGGCAGGATATATACCTTTGACGAGGTGTAAAAAATTATTACGGTTAAACCGAGGAGGAAATATTTATGAGAGAAATGACAGATGCAATCAGACAGGAAATTCAGGATATGATTTTTGATTACTATGCTGATGAATGTGAAATTGACAAGGACGAAATCACAATGGAATCCAACCCTCAGGAGGATCTGGGAAGTGATTCACTTATGTTTGTTGAGCTTATCGAAATGACAGCTGAAAAGTATGACCTTGACGTAAAACTTCAGTCAATCGGCAAGTATATGCTTAAATCTCCCATGAATACAATGAAAGATGTCGTAGATATGATCTGCAAGGTATATCAGTACGGCAACGATATAGTAAATCTTTAATTGATGAATATTATAACAAGCAATATTTCTACTCTTTACGCAGAAGATACAACAGCGGTTCTTACTCTTGAAAATGGTGTGAAAAACTTACTGACAGAGCCTGAATTTATCGAAAAGGATGTCCTTCTCGATTTTTTGGACAAGCATCCGGAGGTCAATTCACTGGTTATCAGGGGAAAGGGCCGCCATTTTTCACATGGCGCAGATGTTTCGCTTTTTTCGGAGGAATCCACACGTGGAGCAATTACTCAGAAGCTTGAAAAAGCCCGTGAACTGCTTCGCACAATAGAGCGTCTTCCTTTACTAACCGCAGCTGCAATAAACGGCGGCTGTTTCGGCGGAGGACTGGAGATAGCTCTGAGCTGTCAGTTCCGTATAGCGTCACCTAAAGCATTTCTCGGACTTACAGAGATTATGCACGGTGTTGTTCCCGGAATGGGTGGAATGGAGCGTATGCAGAGCCTCCTTGGCAGAGAAAAGGCTTTACAGCTCTGCATGAACGGTGAAATGCTTACAGCACAGCAGGCGCTTGACTGCGGACTTATAACTAAAATTTCTGATGAAAAGGACGCTTTCCCTGAGTGTATGAATTTTGTACACAGCCTTGCAGAGGGAAAGACAAAGTTACAGATAGAGTGTATTCTGAATACAATGAATAACGCTCTTGACGGTGCGGAAGATCCTTCAAAGGGACAGTTTGAAAAAGTTCTTGAACAGATTAATAATTAAGGGTAGAAGATGAAAAGTACATATAAACTGACTGTCCGTGGGTATGAGCTTGATTCCTTCGGACACGTTAACAATGCTGTATATTTACAGTATGCAGAAGCGGCGAAATGGGATTTTTTCCACAAAAGCGGAGTACTTGATTACCTGCATGAGGAAAAGCTTTTTCCCGTTATTCTGGAAAATAATATACGTTACCTCAATGAGCTGCGTCTCATGGAGGAGGTACTCGTAACGACGGAATGGGAGTGTTCCCAGAATATCATAAAATTCCGCCACATAATTTCAAGCCTTACAACAGGAAAGAAATCATGTAAGATTACGGGTAAGCTTGTATATGTTGATGATAATCGTATGATATGCAGTATTCCTGAGCATATCTTTGACATTATGGAGCGAGGTACAGATGATAATACACAATAAAAATGTGTTTACAGAAATAAAGGATTGCAGTACTCTCAATGAGCTTTACGACAGCAGGGAACAACTCAACGATGCTATAGTTGTTCTTGTCCATGGCAATGGAATGACAGATGAAATATCTGCCGAAGCTGCGGAATGGCTTATGAAAGTTCCTTTTGCAGTCGTATTTGCAGCAGAAAAAATAAGCGGATTTTCTTATGAATTTCTTTCACTTTTTGATGTTCGCCTGAGCAGTGAAAAATACCCTGCATCGGCAGCCAAAGCAGATGAAAGATACAGAGTTCTTTGCGGCGATACAGCATATTTTGCTTTATGCAGCGGAGGATGTGCCGATGCACCTAACTTTGTGACGGTGATTGACGGAGAAGAAAATTTCAGTGATGAAGCGTCGATATGGACAGAAAAAATCTGCGGCGGAAAAACTTCCGCACAGCTTAAAGTGCTTGTTAACTGCCTGACTGCTGTAAGAAGAAGCGGAATTGATGCGGTGTTATCAGCGGAATCAGAGGGATTCTATGAGCTGATGGCACAGAAAACGGAGGACAAGTCAGATGAATGAGCAGGCATTTGTGATAACAGAAGAAAACGGCATATTGATTCTCACAATGCAGGCTGAGGGAAATAACCTGATGACTGCGTCCTTTTTTGAAGGTTACGAATCAGCAATGGCTGAGATTGAAAAACGTGCTGCTGAAAACAGCTATCGTGGTATGATTATATGCGGCGGAGGCAGACATTTCAGCGTTGGAGCTGATGTTGAATCTCTCAGTGAGCGTTCAGCAAGAGAATTGCCTGAACTTCGTGAGACGGGCAGAATTCCCGATGGCCATTTCAGACAGAAGCATTTTTTTACATTTCTGAATGGACTTCCCTTTCCCGTTGTAAGTGTAGTGACGGGATTCTGTATAGGTTCAGGAAGTGAAATTGCCGCAAACAGCCATTTCCGCATTGTAGAAAAAAATGCACGAATCGGTCAGCCTGAAAGTACATTCGGCATACTTCCTGCACTTGGAGGAATAGCACGCAGCATTGTACATACAGGTATGCAGAATGCTTTTGAAATTGTAGTATCAGGCGAGCTTTTCACCGCAGATAAAGCTGCTGAAATTCTCTGGGCGAATGAGCTTGTGGGGAAAAAAGCAGGCATGGCAAGAGCAAAGCAGCTGATAGATTTTATCAGCGGATCAGGGGAGAAATTTTCTGCGGACAAGGCAGCTGATTTCTATAGACGTTTTCTTGAATTGGAGGCTGCAGAATGAAAATAGGTCTTGTCGGATACGGCAAAATGGGAAGTGAAATATTTTCCCAGTTTTTTGATACATTGAAAGATGCGGAATTTACAATCGTAACACTTCATAATACAGACAAGAATCGTGAAAGCGTAGAAAAAATTCTTGCCAGACAGCTGAAGCGAAAGAGAATCACACAGGAAGTATACGATGCTAAATGTGCTTCGTTTACTTTTACTGATGATTACAGCGCTCTTTCAGGCTGTGATGCAGTGATTGAATGTGTATCTGAGAATATGGCGTTAAAAAAGGATATTTTCGGAAGGATTGCAGAAATTGTATCAGCAGACGCTCTCTTGCTTACAAATACATCATCTCTTGATATTTGTGAAGTATTTGCAGGAATTTCCAACCCTGAGAGATGCCTTGGCATGCACTTTTTCTATCCTGTAAAGCTGTCAGGATTTGTGGAGCTTAATTATCTCCCTGAAAACACAGCAGAAGTACTTGATCGTGCAGAGGCTGTGATTACAGCTATAGGAAAACGTGCTCTGCGTTTTTCAGGAGAATATCATATATATCTGAATCAGATACTTGCCCTTGCCATATCTCATTTTATAAATATTTCTGAGAGTACAGGTGCATCTGCTGCACAGGCAGATGAAGCTGTCAAGGAAATATTTCCCTACGCCGCACCTTTTGCAGTACTTGATACAGTAGGACTTGGGCTTATGGCAAAAGATCCGTCAGGATTCCGAATTCCACGGAACGAAGGACTTCTCCGATACGGCAGCAACGTCATGAATAAGTGGCTGGCAGAGGGATGTCCTGCTGAAAGCGGAGGATTCCTCGACTATATGAAAAATGTACAGCAGCCTGCTGATTGTGATACATCGGGATTTGGCGCAAGTGTTCTTGCCCTTGTGCTTAATGCAGCTGTGTATGCAGTTATGGAATCCGGCTGCGAAAAGGATACGCTCCTTGACGCTGTCGGAGATGTACTTGGAATTTCGGACAAGCTTTCATCATATTACCATTCATTGGGATATGACAGGATAAAATCAGAGCTTGACCGACTTTATGAAGATACCGGATTTGAAATATACAAATCAGCAGAAAAGGCTGATTATGACAATATATACGTCTGATCGCCATGCGGTCATTCAGAACGGAGAGATACTATGAGAAAAGTTGTAATAACAGGTATGGGTGCAGTGACATCCATCGGAGCAACAATGCCTGATTTCTGGAACGGACTTATTACAGGAAAATGCGGCATGAAGAAAATTGAGCGTATTTCGGTTGAGGAGCACGATACAACTGTTGCAGCAGAGGTGGATGAGGCATACAATACTGAAGTTTCAAAATACTGGAAAAAGCGTCAGCTTGGTTCTACAACAGCAACAACCAGATTCGGACTTGCATCTGCCGGCGAAGCTGTAGCAGACTGCGGCGTTGATATGGAAACTTACGACGGCTCAAAGGTTGGCGTAATATTTGGTGTTATTGATACAGTATACGAGGACGCAGAGCTTGAGAAGAAAAATAATCTCACACTGAAGAAAATGCCCAACGGACTGCCTGCGCTTATTGCGTTGAAATATGGTTTTCAGGGTCCTAATTTCAGTCTTTCAACAGCTTGTGCGTCATCTGCTTATGCTATAACACTGGGAAAACAGCTTATTGAAAGCGGTATATGTGATATGGTAGTAGCAGGCGGTACATCAGGAGCTGTTTCGCACGACACCATTACAGGCTTCAACCAGCTTCTTGCTATGTCAGTAAATCCTGACCCTGAAACAGCATCACGTCCCTTCACAAAGAACCGTGACGGCTTCATAATGGGCGAGGGCGGCGGAACAGTTATCCTTGAATCCGAGGAATCCGCAAAGAAGCGTGGAGCAAGAATATACTGCGAGCTTGCAGGTGCTTCTGCTACTTGTGAAGCGTTCAATCTTACGGCACCTCAGACAGACGGTATAGGAATGGCAATATCAATGCGCGAGGCTCTTGAAAATGCAGGAATTGCTCCTGAGGAAGTTAATTATATCAACGCTCACGGCACATCCACATCACTCAATGACCTTTATGAGACAAAGGCTATCCATGAGGTATTCGGAGATAATGCAGAAAAGCTTGCCGTATCTTCAATAAAGGCTGCCATTGGTCACACTCTCGGAGCTTGCGGTGCACTTGAGGGAATTGCTTGTGTAAAGGCAATTGAAACAGGTATTCTGCCTCCTACAATACACTATGATGAGCCTGATGAGGAGCTTGACCTTGATTACGTACCCAACGAAGCACGTGAAGCTGAGGTAAATGTGGCAATATCCAATTCATTCGGTTTCGGCGGACACAATTCCACACTTGTATTCCGCAGATATAACGGTTAAGGAGATTTGAAGTATGCCGATTTGTCAGATGAAAACCAATTATAAATTTGATTCGCAGGCAAGAACGGAATTCATGAACGAGATTGCAGAGGAAATGGCAAGACTTATCGAGAAGCCCCTTCCTGCAATTATGGTTATGCTTGATGACCGTCACATGCTTATGAATCAGAGTGAGGATACTGTGTTTTTTGCTGAATTCCGTTATCTGAGAGATTTTTCAGATGCAGACGAAAAGCAGAAATGGCTCGCAGATTTTGCTGACAGAATGTTGGAGCTTATTCAGAAATACACAGGTGTTGATCCTTACCGTATATATATGCAGTTTACAGAAATGACACGTGAATCTGCATGGAAGTATACACCGAAAAAATAACAGAAAGAGATGGCTTATAAATTATGAAATGGGCAATCAGAGATTTACTTAATCCCGTGACAACACGTTCACTTTTATTTGGAACTGATCCCTTTGACCTTGAGTATATTCTCAAGAAAATCGATGGAATCAAAGTAAAAAGCGGTAAACAGATACAGGCTGTATGGCTTGGCGAGTGGGGACAGAAAATCGAACGCTATAACAAACTTGCTGAGGAAGCAGTTCAGAAGAATAACCGTATTTCAGCACGTGCATATTACAAACTGGCAGTTCAGTGCCACTATGCCTGCTTTATGATAAATACAGATGATATTGACAAAAAAACAGAGATTTATTCAGGACTTGCAGAGAGCTACAGAAAGTATACAACTTACTGTGATAATAAAATCGAGTATCTTGAAATTGATACGGAATACGGAAAAGTTCCTGCGTATCTTCATTATCCCGATGACGGCAGCAAGGGGAAATATCCTCTTGTAATTACATATTCGGGTATCGGCAGCTGCAAGGAGGAGCTTGAAATGCTTGCTCAGCCTATGAATGAACGTGGTGCAGCTGTACTCTGCGTGGATATGCCCGGAGCAGGTGCTGCTGTTATATGGAACGGACTGAAATGCTGCGGTTCAATGATAGAAGCAGCATTTGAAGGCATAAACCGTTGGATTGAGTGCCGTGAGGATATAGACGGCGACAAGGTAGCAGATTTTGGACTCTGCATGGGCGGCGGATATGCTTTTCGTGCAGCAGTAAAGCGCAGGAATACAAAGTGCTGTGTAACACTTTTCCCTCTGCTTATGGGATTTGCCGATCAGGATTCAATTCCGATATGGATGAAGCGTGGAAAGTGGGCATCATACCAGTATGGCGATGATTTTCTCAACAGCATGAATGTACTTCTGGAAGGAAATCTTGATGCTGATTATCTGCTTGTGTATAGTCCCGATGACAACTGGATGGATACTGACGCTTCAATGCGTCTTTACGACAGGGCGGCAGGATACCGTGAAAAAATATACATTGACGAGAAGCCAGCTTATGTTTCAGAGGAAACAATTATGCACGCAATGCCCGTAGGAGAGCAGTTCCACTGGGTAAAGCACATAGCCGCAGATTTCATTGCAGAGAGAATACTGAAGTGAGGTAAAAAGTGAAAAAGACATTTTTTGATTATTATCGTGAATATGCCGAAAAGACTCCTGATAAAGTACTTCTGCGCATAGATGATGATACTGTTACTTATGGCGAATTTATGAAGAAAACAGCTGTAATTGCGTCCGGTATGCAGAAACTGGGCATAGCTGCCAATGACAAGGTAGGTATTGTAATGCCTAACAGCATTGACTGGTATCTTGTGTTCTGGTCAGCAGTCCGTATTGGTGCACAGCCTGCTCCCATTGACCCCCAGAGTGGTACAATGGAGCTTTCACAGCTTCTTCCCTCCACAGATGTGAAGGTATGCTTTGCAGCTGAAAAATACCGCAGCAACAATATAATCAACGCTATGCAGCAGGTAGTTCCTGAGAAAATTTCCCTTGACAAGGTAGTATGTTTTACGGAAAATCCTCAGAATCTGGCTGAACCGTTTATATCTGCCGAAGATTTCTTTGCTGATTATTGCGGTGATACCTGTGAGGAATATATTCCTGAGGAAAACCATGTAATGTCCCTTGCCTGTACGTCCGGAAGCACAGGCAATCCTAAGATACTTTCAGTTCCTTACTATGGATTCCTTGAAACACAGGACGATATGGGAACACATCTCGGATTTGGTGAAAACGAAGTAATGATGCTTGGCATGACGCTTTATCATCAGGGTGGATTCGGTATGGGACTCCAGACAACAGTCAAGGGCGGTACAGTAATGTATCAGCCTCAGTTCAATCCCCAGACATTCCTTGAAACAGTACAGAAATATAAGGTTTCCGTAATTCAGCTTACATCAACTCTTGCAAAGGTACTTCTTTCCACACCTGATTTTGATAAATATGACCTTTCCAGCGTTCATACAAGCTATTTTGCAGGAGAAGTTCTGCCTAAGGAAATAGCCGATGTATTTGTAGAAAAGCTTGGAATCCGTGTAATCAATGTTATTGGTTCATCTGAAACAACTACCATGGTTGTATGGGATTCAGCAATAGACGGCGATAAAGATCCAAGTGATTTCCGCAAGCTGCCTTTTACAGATATTCGTGTACTTGACGAAAATGGTTGTGAAGTTGCTGAGGGAGAAACAGGCGAGCTTTGTGTTTATACAGCAGGTGTAATTTCTGAGTATTATGGAAATCCTGAACTTTCCGCTGAAAAGATTCATACTGATGAACAGGGATGCCGCTGGTTCTCCACAGGAGATCTGGTATGTAAGCTGCCTGACGGAATAGTAAGATTTGCAGGCAGAAGCAAGCGTATAATCAAGCGTGGCGGAAATCTTGTCCATGCTGAGGAAGTTGAAGCTTGTCTGCTTACTTATGAAAAGGTTGCGGCAGCCGCAGTAACTGATGAGCCGCATCCTGTTATCGGACAGCAAATTGTAGCATATATACAGCCCAAAGGTGATGAGAGAATCACAAGAGGCGAAATTGCAAAATTCTTTGACGGAAAGCTTTCAGCATATAAAGTGCCTGACAAGATTGTGCTTGTAGAGGAGCTTCCTAAAGACGTTGGAAAGATACAGTTCAAGTATCTGAGGAAAAAGGAATATCACTGATACAGAAAGGGTATAGAGTATGAATAATTTGGATTTTAACCAGTTTAAGCAGATTATTTCCGATTATGTCGGAGTAGACAGCAGCGAAATCAACGAAGAAACAGACGTATATGAGGACCTTTATCTTGATTCTCTCGGACTTTTTGGTCTTGGAAGCGAAATTACAGAGACTTTGAAGCTTAATATTCCTCTTTCATCTGTTGCGTCAATCAGCAGGGTAGGGGAGATGTTCGACCTTCTCAATCGTGAAGGAACTCCCATAGAATAATCGGAGGCTGAAATGGTATTGTTTTTCCTCCCTCATGCAGGGGGATCAGCCAAAAGTTACTGTTCCTTCAAGCGCTATCTGCCTCGTTCACTGACTGTAGTTCCCATGGAAATAGCAGGCAGAAGTACCCGAAGCAATGAACCGCTGTTTAAGGAAATATCAGACTGCTGCCGTGATCTTATTGAAAGACACGGTGAGCAGATGGCGGCAGAAGAATACGCAATATTTGGTCATAGCATGGGTACGCTTCTTACCTGCGAGCTTGTCCGTCAGGCAAGGGAAAAAGGTCTGCCTGAGCCTGTTCACGTATTTTTATCAGGAAGATGCAGTGCCGATGAAGATGTTACAATATTTTCTGCTGATGAAGAAACTCCTGATTCAGATATAATGGAATTTTTCTTTTCAAAGGAATTATTTCCTCAACCTGCGGCAGGTGCAGAGGAGCTTATGGCAATGATAACTCCCATACTATGTACTGATGTACGTATGGCAGATAAATATCGTCTGACACCTCGGCAGTTCAGATTCAATTGTGATGTTACAGTAATATACGGCAGGGAAGATGAAATGCTCAAAGGATATGATATGCATGGTTGGCAGAGAATGACAGCAGGCAAATGCAGTGTATATGAATTTTCCGGTGCACATTTTTATTATCAGGAGCACAAGGAAGAAATATGCCGTATCATAGCAGAAAAAATTACAGAGAATTTTTAAGGCATAACAAAAATGGGCGCTCTCTTACCGAGCACCCATTTTTACTTAGATTATAATATAATCCGAACTTGCATATCCCACGATATTATTATAAGAAATTACATACCACCCCGGCAGGCTGCCAGTGATAAGAACAGCAGCATTGTCGGGGATTTTTCCTATAATTGTTCCTTCAAGAGAGGGATAACTTCTGATATTGAGATTACTGCCGTTTGTATTTACCATACCGTAAAAAAGTGTTGACGGCATAACAAAGGGAATTCCAAAGTAGTCGCAGAGAGAAATTACAAGATTTTCTGCAATTGCCTCAAGATTATTTTTCAGCCATGCCTCATCGGAAATATTATCATGATAACCAAGTTCGCAGAGCACAGCAACTGCTTTAGTGCGAAGAACCTCTCCTAAACTGTAAGTTGGTACAGCTCTTGATTTTTCGGGAATCGGGTAGATTTCTTTCAGATTATTAGCGATGATATTGGCAAGTTTTTCGCTGTAGGAGCTTTTGGGAGCAAAGTAAATATCAATACCTCTGAGCCGTCCGGAAAGACTTTCAGGGGCAGCGTTTGAATGAAGTGCAAGATGTACGTCATAATTACCTGCATTTGAATCAGCAATAGCACCCTGAACATTTCTGGCGGGATCGTTGCGGACGAAGGCAATACCGCTAGAACGGAGATAAGGCTCCATTCTGTCGGCGAGGAGATTCATGTAAAGTTCCTCGTTTCCCTCTGTAGCGTACTTATTCCACTCCTGCGTGGAGGGACTCAAAAAGATTTTAGGCATAGATTTACTCCTTTGAAATTAGTTTTTATATTATATGCTAAGAACTATGAAAGTGTTATGTGCGTTTTATACAAACAGAGAGAATGATTTTTTGTACAAAAGTTGCTTTGAAAAAAATTCAGGAAAATGCTATAATAATAACAGGTATTGATGAAAGGAGCGATTTTTTTGAATTATACCAAAGGGCAGTATGTCATATATAGCGGAACTGAAATATGCAGTATAGGAGAAATAGTAAAGAGAAATTTTGACGGTGAGGGAGAAAAGGACTACATAACAATAAATCCGCTGGAATTGAATACAACGTTTTATGTCCCGTGGGATAAGGCGGATTATGCTCTGAAACCGCTTATGCCAAAAGAAAAACTGCTTGAACTTATTGAAAGAATGAAAACTGAAACGGCACAAAGCAGAGGAAATACAGAGAGCCGTAATATTAATTTCCGTGATGCTCTGAAAGAGGGAAATCATGAAGTGATTTTGTCAGTCATGAGTGAAATATATATGGAAAAGCTTAATCGTGCAGAAAGCGGCAAGCAGCTGTATAAAATGGATAAGAGAAACTTTGAACTTGCAAAGAAGCTGATAGACAGTGAAATCTCCATACTTTTTTGGAATAGAATCAAGCGAGGTTGAAGCTTTTATCAGAAGTAAGGTTAAATAAAAAAACGCACGAAAGTGCGTTTGAGCGTGTCGAAAAACTATAATAGCCCAATTAGGGTGGGATTCCAAAGGGCACTGCTCTTTGGCGGAGTCTAGAGGTTGCGGGTGTCCAGTGGACACCTATGCGAAGCAGAAGCAATGTCTGAGCCGACAGGCGAGTAAAGCCTCTGGCAGGGTGTGGAACAGCGTCCCGCATAGCCTTCAAGCGCACTGCAAGGGGTGAATTTTCAAACAGTCCTGCTGGCTGTTTGAAAAGAGGGGACGCTCTGCAAGAGAGAGCGTCCCCTAAAAAATATCTCTTGTTGTAACTTTTTCGACAGACTGAAACGCACGAAAGTGCGTTTTTTATTTTAATTCGTTTATTATCTTTTTGCGGTACATTAATGCTGCCTGTTCAGTTTTATTTTCTCCGAAATTATAATATACTCTGTCGGTAAGGGCATCGGGGAGATATTGTTGTTTAACATAGTGGTTGGGATAATCGTGAGGATATAGATAATGCTGTCCCACTACAGCTGCACCCTTTCCGTCAAAGTGTTTGTTTTGCAGATGCCTTGGAAAATCGAGGGCATCACAGCTTCTTACATCAGCAAGTGCCGCATCAATTGCGGATTCTGCGCTGTTTGACTTAGGAGCGGTTGCAAGGAGAATTATAGCTTCTGCAAGGGGAATACGTGCCTCAGGGAGTCCAAGCTGCAAAGCGGAATCAACACAGGCTTTCGTCACGACAATTGCCTGCGGATAGGCAAGTCCTACATCTTCAGCAGCAATAACAAGGAGTCGGCGGCAGAGAGAGATAATATCTCCAGCCTCGATAAGTCGTGCGGCATAGTGGAGCGCCGCATTTTCATCTGAACCACGGATAGACTTCTGCAAAGCTGAAAGTATATCATAATGTTGGTCGCCGTCACGGTCATAGCGCATATTGCTCCGCTGAACAAGAATAGACAAAGATTCTTCAGTTACTGTAACAGTACCATCGGATATATCGCCGCAGAGAACGCAAAGCTCAACTGTATTCATAGCCTTGCGGACATCTCCGCCGCAGCCATAAGCGATAGAGCGACAGACATCATCGGTTACATTTATTGTATTTCCCGATTCTTCGGCAATAATGCGGAATCCGCGTTTAATGGCAGGGATAAGCTGTTCAGCAGTCACAGGCTTGAACTCAAAAACTGTACTTCGGCTTATAACCGCATTGTATACGTAAAAATATGGATTTTCTGTAGTAGACGCAATCAGCGTAATATCGCCGTTTTCGATGTATTCAAGCAGACTTTGCTGCTGCTTTTTATTGAGATACTGAATCTCATCAAGGTAAAGGAGAATTCCGTTTTCACTTCCGAATGTGCCAATATCGGCAACAACGTCTTTAATATCTGAAATTGACGCATTTGTGCCGTTGAGCTTATACAGGGACATACCGCAGTTTTCGGCTATAATTCGGGCAACGGTAGTTTTTCCAACTCCAGACGGTCCATAGAAAATCATATTAGGAACAGTTCCGCTGTCAATGATTTTTCGCAGGGGCTTACCCTCGGCGAGAATATGCTCCTGACCGACCACATCGGCAAGGGTTTTCGGGCGGATTTTATCGGCTAATGGTGCGGACATATCAGACACCTTCCTTTAAATTTCTCGTTTATATATAAGTGACAAATCACCATATATGTACATTTTCTCAATACCTGTAAAGGTAAAACCAAAATTCTCATATAAACCTTTTTGGTCTGTAGAGATATAAAGTGCGTTGTAATTATATTCAGCGGTAATATGACAAGCGTGATTTACTAATTTACCAATATAGCGTTTACCTCTGTACTGTGGAAATGTATATACAAAACCAATCCACGGCTTCATTTCAGTATCCGGAATCTCATCCCTTTCAGAAAGAGTACAGAAAGAAATTAGTTTATCATCGTCTGTAAGCATAAGCACATCGGAAAATTCTCCGCAGAGCTGTTTTAGTTTATCGGTTTCAAGCAGTTCTGCGAGATGTTTACCTGCGTTCCAGTCACTTTCAGCAATTTTCTTTATCCAATATTCAGGATTATCGCATTGATAAAATTGTAATATTCTCATTATTAATCCTCTTTACTGATTTTCCAGTAGT
>JAFXAJ010000078.1 GCA_017517145.1 Ruminococcus sp. | reverse complement strand
GCCGTATTTGTCGGTTGTATATTCTTTTGTGAATGTAGCGTCAACCTTATCAATCCTGAATACTGCGTTTTCCAAAGGTTTCTTTGTTTCGGAGTCAATTTTCAGGATTGAAATACCGGGCTTTGTCTTGTTGAAGAAAATAAGTCGTGCTTCTTTTCCTGCAACAAGTTCAATAGACTGCGGACATCCCTGCACTATATGGCTTGAATCTGTCTTAACTTCCTTTACGGTATAGGTTCCCGGCTCTAAGTCAAAAATCTCAATTTCGCCGTTTCTGTCGGTTGTATAAGTGCCGATTTTAGTTGTGTCCATATACACTTCAAATACAGTACCCTGCATCGGATCTAAAGTCTGGCTATCGAGTTTTTCGATAATAAGTCCGGGCTTTCTGCTATTGGTTAAAACAAGAACAGGATCTTTATCTACAGCGGGATTGTATGGATCAATATGAACACCGTGTCTTTCGGTATCTAATACATATCCTTCAGCAGCAACAGATTCTACTACCTCGTAATATCCTTCGGTAAGTCCTGATGCTCTTGCATAACCTGCATTATCTGTCGTTACGGTTGTAACTAACTTTCCGTCTTTGTAAATCTTAAAGGATACATCCTCCAAAGGATTGTGGGTATCCTTATCCATCTTTACAATTACAAGTGAGGGAGTTCTCACATTCTTAAAGGTTATGGTTACATCCTTTGTTCCATCCCATTTGAAAGTCTGTACGCTGTTATCTTTTTCATAACCTGCAGGAGCTTTTACCTCATATACTCTGTAAGAGCCAAAAGGAAGCTCTACACCCTCAAATTCGATAGCACCTGTATGTCCCATCGTTACCTCTGTTGAAAAACTGCCATCTGTCTGCTCAATCTTAAAGGTTGCACCCATAAGCGGATTTCCGTTTTGTGCGTCAACCTTTAACAGTTTGAAACGAGAGTAACTTGTATTCGTTACACTTACAGTCTGTGTCTGACCTGCGGGAACACTTATTGTCTGCGATGCTGCCTTATGAAAGCCTTCCGGTGCCTGAACCTCATTTAATGTGTACTGCACATCAGGATTAAGTTCTTCCCAAATAATCTGACCGTTCACATCACTGGTTCCTGTAAATCTGCTTCCATCAGCGCCAACAAGTTCAAATATAGCACCCTGCAAAGGATTTCCCATATCGTCAACCTTGTTTACAACAAGTCTGCCGTAGGGAGAAATTACCTTTTTCCATACTACTTTACCGTTACATCCCATAAACGCATACTGTGGATCTGCGATAACATAGCTCTGTTCGGTTTCGTCTGTGTTATTTGCAAGATAAACCGAATACTGTGTTGTTGTTGCTGTTGCAGTAATATTGATTTCACAAGATTCAGGAGCATTTCTTACCGGAATACAAATCTTGAAATCGCCTGCGTACTCTTCATCATTAAGATTTAGGTTAGTAACTGCCGCTTTTGTAGGTACTCTCCATAAAGTTGTACCTTCCCATACATAAGTCTGTAAAGGAACATTATCAAGACCTGTGAAGATTGTACCTTCAGGTGCATCATGCGTCTGCAAATCAATACAATAATCATTCTTGAAAGTTGATGTTGCTGATGCTGCCACAAGTTCTCTTGTGTAATATTCAATACCGTTTATGGTTTCTTTCTTGATGCCATAAGCACCGTCCTGTTCAGCACCCGAAATACCTGATTTATGCTCAATATTAAGAACATTACCCGGTTCGTATCTGCCAAGACGGATATGCATACCTGACTCTAAAGGCTCATCCCAAAAACTTGCGTTGAAAAGAATAACCTTAATTGCTTCATACACTCTGATTTGAGACATATTGCTTGTCGGTTCTTCAAGGATTGCACGACCGCTTGTAAAAGCAGTTCCGTGTACGCCTACCTGACCGAGTGTAGCCCATATTGCAATCTGTGTTGCACTTGCATATTCTTCGCGGGTTAAGTCTGCAAGAACAGGACTTTCAGGGCTATAAAGCATTCTAAAGTCTTCAAGTGAACGTTGCGGATAACCTGATGCAAATGCACCGATTGTAGGCGGTGTAGCTGTATATTTACCACCGATGGTAAGTTTCTTATTGTTTGGCGGATTCTTAAGACCAAAGTTGATACAGTATGCAGGTCCCTCAATACCCGTATCAGTCTTATAGCTCCAGGCATATCCGTTAAGTTTAACGCCATCTGTTGTACTCATAATGCTGAATTTCTCATTCATTGTAATCGTTACAGTTTTAGCTTTGCCGTCAGAAATCGTTTCTGCATTGGCTGTTACGAACATCGAGAAAATCATTGATACAAGCAGTAGCAATGATATTAACTTTCTACCATAATGTTTTTTTGACATCTTAATTCTCCTCTCATTTAGATAATAAAAAAAGCAGACCTTTATTTTAAAAAGTCTGCTAAGTTAAAATATTAAGTTTACTTCGTTGTACTCATTGGTACTAACAATTCTTTGGCAAATTTTGTTTTAGCTGTATTGGGATCAGTTCTCGAATATCTTACAGGGAACAGCGCCTTGTCTGTCCTTGCAACATCATAATAGCTGATGTCGGTTGTGTACCATTTACCATCAACATAAACCTCATTCCATGCGTGGATATCATCCACTACTGAAATACAAGGTATTTCTGCTCTCTGGCAAAGGTAAACAAAAGCATTTGAATAAGTTCCGCAAATCGCATTTACGGGTGGTGTCTCTGTGAACACTCTGTTTATACCTGCAACATTTTCATCTTTATATGCTACCCTGTCGCAGATATAATCCGCTATGCGTTTTACTTTTTCCTTATCGGTTAATCCCGAGATTTCTGCAACGAAATTATCTGTTGCCTTGTTCGCAGGTTCAAAGTATTTATGCACCTGTGGCATACAGATTCGATATCCGGGATAATCATGAAGATTTTTGGTTGTCGGCTCAAAACCGAAAGTGAACGAATAATATCCCGAAAATGTTGATACTACCGATTTCATTGCTTCATCTGTTCTCCCCGGAGAGTTAAAGGTAAAGTCCTTATCTATGTAATGAGCGTACTTGTAATCTGCATTATAGCCGTATTCGTCCGTATTACTTGTAATTTCAGTTATATCAACTATGGATTGACGAATGGCGTTGTATGCATCTTTTGTGTAAATCTCATTAAAGATTGCCTGATTTGCATTTTGAGAGTAATCTTCTTTTGCATAGGCGTTTCCGTCTAACACCTTATGTTCAGGCTTGGGAGTTTCTTCTTTTTTGTCCTCGCCGAGATATACGCTGTTGGTGTCTTCGTAATACTCAACATTCACACCGAATATCTTTGCCACATCACGAAGTCTTACATAGTTGTAGCCATTTATGTTGTAGGCTTCAAGCTCTATCGCTTCGTTATTCCAAAAGAAAATTTGACTTGTGATTTTCGCTAAAACATCAGAATTTGCCAAAACTGCTGTACCTCCGAAAATAAAAGCACCACAAAGCAAACCAATTATAAATGATTTTATATTCCTCATAATAGTTCCTCCATGTGTTTATATATTTCAGAGTTGAATTTGCGAATGTGAGTATCACTTAAAAAACTTACTTAACTTGGTATCCCTGCACACACCAGCGATAATCGTCTGCCTGATTCTTTACGCAGGTGATAAGGGTTATAATATTGTCTGCAGTGCCTTGCAGTCTTGATGTGTCATTTACAGAGATTTTCTTAATGCTGTAAACCTTGTAGGTTCGTGTACCTTTCTTGGTCGTCAGCTTAATTTCATCGCCGTAGTCAAGTTCGTGGATTTCTCCGAAGTAGTCGTTTGTACCTCTGTTGTGAGCAGCAAGACAAACATTACCATTCCAGATTGATGTATCCTTGAAATGACCTACACCTTTTGCAAGTACAGAATTTGTTGTACCGTCATAAATTTTGACCGATAAATCAAGTTCAGGAATCTTTAATGTTCCTATATGTCCGCCTGTATATTTCATACTGCTTGTTACTTCAGTAAAGGCGGGTTCCTCGAAGTAGTAATAATCATCGTCCTCATACATTGTGCCGGGGATATATACTCCGTTTCCGTTTGAGGTAATGATATTTGAGCCTGTGTTCGGGTTGGTGTTAGTAGACACCGTTACACTTGGCTGTGTAGTTGTCGATGTAATACTGCCGACAATGGTTGTACCTGTTGCGGAGTCAACATAAGGCGATGCGAGGTTTGGTGTCAGCGGTTCGCCTGTATTTCTGACATTGCTTGTATGACTACCGAAAGCAGGCGGGATAAGTGCGCTATTTTTGCTCAAATCTACTGCCGCTTTGTTCACATTATTTCCAACTACTACTGTTGTTACCGATGTAGGTGTTCCGAATATTCCTGCCGATGGCGGATTAACTGTATAAAAGTCAGCCGCAAACACCGATGTACCCATCATCATTAACGCAAGTCCTAAACAAATCGTTTTCTTTAACATTAATATCCCTTCCTTCTTTTTCTGATTAGTCTGTAAGCACCATAGCCACCGCCGCCTAATCCGAGAAGTCCTAACAGATAAGCCCACCAATATG
>JAFXAJ010000006.1 GCA_017517145.1 Ruminococcus sp. | reverse complement strand
TCGTGACTGGAGTTCAGACGTGTGCTCTTCCGATCTTACATGAATTTGAGAGGAGAATTTTTATGTTTAATCAGAAAACCAGAAGCATTATAAAAAATATCGGAACAATTTTTGTAACTGCGATAATTCTACTCCGTCTGAGCAGTTCATATATCGGCAGTGCATTTGCGGAATTTACCGAAGCGGCATTTCCGTGGCTTACTATAGCTGTAGCACTTGCGGTTTTCGCAGTATATAGCGGAAGGGATGAGGAAAAGCCTTGAAAAACAAAATACAGGAATTGAGAAAAAGCCGAAAAGTAACACAGCAGGAGCTTGCAGACGCTCTCTGCGTTACAAGACAGACGATTATTTCCCTTGAAAACGGGAAATATAACGCATCATTGACACTTGCTCACAAAGCCGCACAATTCTTCGGCATGACCATAGAGGAACTTTTTATCTTTGAGGGCGATGAAAATTTAGGAGGATAATTATGGAAAAATTCAGAAAAAAGTATGAAAACAAATTAAAAATCAGTATATTGAGGTGCCTTACTATGCCTATTGCATTTTTCGCTGCGCAATTTCTTGTCAAAGGATGCAGCGAATTTTCACAGGGACTGGTTACAGGATTGTTTTCAGCATTAATGGTCACATCAGTTTTTTCAGCTGTAAGTACATTTGTTATTCTTCATAATGAAGAACAGCTCAAAAAGCGTTACATACAGGAAACCGATGAACGCAACAACGAAATAGCTAAGAAAACAATGCAGACTTCAAGCCTTATTTCTCTCTATCTGACAGCGATTGCTGTTATAGTGTCAGGTTTTTTTAGTGAAATTGTCAGCATAACTCTTGCAGTTGATATGATAGCAGGAGTAATTATAACATTTGCAGTAAATGCATATTATAAAAAGAAGATGTAAGCAAAAATGCACCGAATCTCCGTTCGGTGCATCTCTGTCTACGTTATAAGCTCCTCACGCATTTGCTTCAGGAGCTTTTTTTCTCGCCTTGATACCTGAACCTGCGTCATGCCAAGTATCTTTGCTGCCGCTGTCTGCGTCATGTTCCTGAAATATCTCAGTTCAAGCAGCATACGGTCTTCCTTAGAAAGCCTGTCCATTATCTGCCTCAGCGCAAGTATATCAAGAATCTGTTCGTCATGCGCTTCTACAGGTATATCCGTCTGACCTCCCTCATCCTCTGATGATGTCAAAGATACTGTCGGCTGCGCAGAACACAACGCTTCGGATATATCAGCTTCTGAAGCTCCTGTAAGTACTGATAATTCGCTGATTACAGGTTCTCTCCCCTCTTTTGATGCGAATTCCTGACATATACGCTGTATCTTCATAGAAAGCTCTTTCAGACTGCGGCTGACTCTGATTGTTCCGCCATCACGAAAAAGACGTTTGATTTCTCCAAGTATGACGGGTACAGCATAAGTTGAAAATTTCACTCCCCTGTCTCCGTCAAATGCCTTTACTGCTTTGAGTAGTCCGAGACAGCCTGCGGAGTAAAGCTCCTCGTAGTCTATTCCTCTGCCACGGAAACGATTAGCGCAAAGATGTACAAGTCCGAGATTTTCCTCAGCTTTTACCTCAGTTTTCATGAACACCAAGCCTTTTCCGCATAGTTATTGCCGTGCCTTTGCCGATTTTACTTGTTACTTTGAGCTTGTCCATAAAGCTCTCCATTACTGAAAATCCGAGTCCTGAGCGTTCTTCCTCCGGAGCTGTGGTGAACAAAGGCTCCATTGCCTGCTTGACATCAGGAATTCCGCAGCCTTTGTCCTTGATTTTTATGTATATCTCACGCTCTGCAAGAAGTCTTACTGTCAATTCGATATTGCCAGTCATTCCTCTGTAGCCGTGAACTATAGCATTTGTCACAGCTTCGGAAACCGCTGTTCGTATATCCGAAAGCTCCTCTACTGTCGGGTCTGCCTGTATCACAAAAGACGATACAGCGGCTCTTGCTGCTCCCTCATTAACTGAATGAGAGGGAAGTATTACTTTCATTTCGTTTAAAATCTCCATTTTGCACCTCACACAATTTTTACAATTCTTTCTATGCCTGATAATTTCAGAACACGGCGTATATACGGCTGTGTTCCACGGATTTCAAGCTGTCCGCCCCATTCCTTCATAAGTTTGTATCTGCCGATAATCAATCCTATGCCTGAACTGTCCATGAAGGTAATCCCTGTAAAATCCATTGCAAGACACTCCGGCTGCATAGATATTACGAAACGGTCAATTTCATTCCTCATATTCTTGGCTGAGTGATGGTCAATTTCACCGCTGAGCAAAGCAACTGCTGTGCCATTTTCTGAGCTTATGTTTACTTTCATTTTTTTGCCTCCCTGACTGCTGATGCAGTCTTCTTTTTTGAATGATTATACCACATTGCAAGTAAAAATCATGTCGGAAAACGCTATCGTTTTTTCTCGTCAGATGTTGAAATATCTGAAAAAATATGTTATAATAATGTAATATTGATGTAAAAGGAGATTTTTTGTCATGTCAAAACAATTCTGGAAAGGCAGCGCACTTCTTGCGCCTGTTCCCGCTGCCCTTGTAACCTGCGGAACTGTTGAAAAACCTAACGTTCTTACCATTGGCTGGACGGGAATTGTCTGCACTCGCCCGCCGATGACATACATATCCGTCCGCCCCGAAAGATTTTCCCATGATATTATTATGAATTCAGGGGAATTTGTCATAAATCTTACTACCTCTGCCATGGTAAAAGCAGTGGATTTCTGCGGTGTGAAAAGCGGAAAAACTACCGATAAATTCGCTGTCTGCGGATTTACGCCATCTCCTGCCCAGAAGGTTGCTGCTCCGATTATTGAGGAATGTCCGGTCAGCCTTGAATGTCGTGTCACTGAAAGCAAACTCCTTGGCAGTCACACCATGTTCCTCGCTGAAATAGTCGGAATTGACGTTGACGAAAAATATATCGACAGCAAGGGAAAGCTCAACCTCCAGCAATGCGGACTGACAGCTTACGCCCATGGCGAATATTTCGCCCTCGGACGTAAACTGGGAGATTTTGGCTTCTCCGTCCGTAAAAAGAAAAAGAAAAAATCATGAGGCTATATCTTCTATAAACTGCTGTAATTCACGGTCAGAGCTTATTACAACTCCCTCTGTCAGTTTCTCTTTGTCATAGTCTGACAACAGGGAAAAATCATAGTCTATCACACGATAAGGTGTTCTGCTTCCCTCACGGAATACCCCGATTCTGTCCTTGTATTCCCGAATCACACTGATTGATTCGGGTTCAGCGGCGGATATATCCGACAGCCTTGCTGCCTGCATTTCCCTGTGCATAGACTGACCGAGGGTACATATAATAATAAATCCTGAAATCGTAATTGCTGCTAAAAGTACAAGATATATTTTCTTGTCATAAGAACTCATAAGATTATCACTCCTTTGCTGAATTTTCGTTATTAATATACCCGATTTTTGCTAAATTATACAAAAACAAAAAAATTTTCGTCAAGCTCTTAACAAATCGGGAATAATGTGTTATAATATTATTATATGTATAGTTTATTTCAACTGAAAGGAGAAGGTGCAATTCATGCACCAGATGACAAAATGGCTAAATACTCTCGTGATAATGAACCTGTAAGACAGCAGGCTTACCGTGAGGATATGCCCAATGGCAGTCCCCGCCCCAAAAAGAAAAAGAAGAAGAAAAAAAATATCTTCCTCGTTATTCTGAAAAAACTGTTCGCCTGCATAGCTACCACGCTTCTGTCGCTTTTCCTCATCATCATTATTACAGGTACTATTGTTGCTACAGCTCTCACTGTGTATGTCATGGACTTCATGGAAAATACATCGTCAATTTCCCTTGCGGAACTGGAGTCGGGTAGTGATACTTATCTCTATGGTACGGAAATCGACGAAAACGGCGAAGTACAGGACGTTGTGCTCAAACAGCTCAAAACTGACGTTCAGCGTATTCCCGTTTCTATCGACAGAGTGCCTCAGCACGTGCGTGATGCCTTTGTTTACACCGAGGACGAGCGTTTCTACCTCCACGACGGTGTTGACTATAAGCGTACATTCTCGGCTTTCCTTAATATGTTCATGCATTTCTACGATTCCGAACAGGGTGGTTCGACTATTACTCAGCAGCTTATCAAGAACCTCACAGGTGATAAGGAGAAAACTCCACAGCGTAAAATCCGTGAAATCTTTGCGGCTATGCAGTTGGAAAAAACTTACTCCAAGGATGAAATTCTTGAAGAATATCTCAACTTTATCGGTTTCGGCGGTCCTATCAACGGTATTCAGCTGGCTTCTATCACCTACTTCGGTAAAAATGTTGAGGAACTAACAATTCCCGAAGCTGCTGTTCTGGCGGCTATCCCCAAAAGCCCTCAATTCTACGGTCCGTTTGTTAAATACTATGACGATGACAAAAACCTCACTGTTGACGGCAAAGCAAATAATAAAATCCGTCAGGAATATGTTCTCTGGCAGATGTATAAAAACGGCGGCATAACTTATGACGAGTATCAGGAATATCTCGTCACTGATTTGCTCTATACAGATTCTGAGGAATATGCAAGACTTCACCCTGAAGTAAATATTCAACAGATAGCAAGCGAACAGACTGCATACACATGGGAAGTTGACGCTATGATGTACGAAGCCGCAAGCTATCTCATGGAACTCTACAATATAACCGAGGAAGAAGCTATCAAGCGTATCTCCAAGGGCGGCTACCGTATCTATTCTACAGTAGACAAGCGTATGCAGAATTATATTGAAGATAAATTCAGCAACATCAATAATATCGTCTCCGAAGGCTGGGTCAGAAGAAATGTTGACCTCGACGGTGACGGAAAGTACGAAGACGACGAATGTCTCCCTCATATCGCTTTCGTTGCACTGAGATATGACGGTTCTGTTATGGCTCAGATTGGTAACTGGGGCAAAAAGATAGATTCACTCGTTACAAACTACGCTAACCGTGAACCCCGTCAGGTTGGTTCTACTATGAAACCTATTTCAACCTACGGTCTGGGTATCGAATCTGACCATATCCACTGGGGAAGCGTTTACCGCAACTCTCCTCTTTCACACAAAACCGATGATCAGGGTAATCCATGGCCTTTCAACTATGGTCGTATAAGCGGTAAAGGTGAACCGTATAATATCTACTATTTCCTCCAGCAGTCATTCAATACTGTTCCTGCTCAGCTCTGCGATGAGCTTACACCTCAGGCTGTATTTAAATTCTGTACTGAAAATCTCGGCATGAAGCTGGATAAGTATGATGAGGACTACTCTCCTCTTGCCCTTGGTTCGCTGACTTATGGTATTACTCTCCAGAACCTTGTAAATGCTTATCTGCCTTATGGTGCAAACGGCGTTTACAATGAGGCACATATCATTTCTAAAATTGAAGATGCTAACGGTCAGGTTATTGTTGACAACACTCAGGGACGCAATACTCGTCAGGCTGTTTCTCCCGAAACTGCATGGGTTATGAATCGTCTTATCAAGAACGTTGTTGATAACGGTACAGGTACTCCCGCTAAACTTTGGAACAAGACTGTTGTCGGCAAGACAGGTACTACCGAAAACTGGTACGACCTCGCTTTCGTTGGTATGACAAGAGATTTCGCCAGCGGTATTACTATCGGTTATAAGGAATACAACGACTCTCTCAGCTTGCCTTCCAATCTTAAATCTGCAAGTATCTGGAATACAGTTATCGGTGAATACGCAAATACAATGTTCCCCGATACAGGTGTTGACTTTACTCCTGTTGATACAGTTATTGCTGCTCCTATGTGTACAGCTACAGGTATGATTGCTAATCAGTATTGTCCTAAAGGTATTACAGGTTACTGGAAATCCACTTACGCTCCTTACTGTGACGGTAATCACTATGTTCCTTCTGCTCCTTCCACACCTTCCGCAACTCCCGAATATGGCACAGGCGGAAATACCGGAACAGGAAATACCGGCTGGGTTGATCCTAATGCAGGCAATACCGGCGGTTGGGTTGATCCCAATGCAGGCGGTACAACTGGCGGCGATACAGGCGCCGGCGGTTGGGTTGACCCCAATGCAGGCGGTACAGCCGGCGGTGTCGCCACAGCATGGCGTTCATGCAGCAACCCGATG
>JAFXAJ010000077.1 GCA_017517145.1 Ruminococcus sp. | reverse complement strand
ATACAAGTGTGGGAGGTACGTCAATATTCTCGAATGTACCTGACATTGAGTCCTTACCGCCGATTGAACCGCAGCCCATTTCAAGCTGTGCCTTGAATGCACCGAGAAGTGCAGCCATAGGCTTGCCCCAACGCTTAGGATCATTCTGTGTTCTCTCAAAGTATTCCTGGAATGTGAGCCAGCACTTCTTATATGTACCGCCTGCTGCAACTACCTTTGCAATGGACTCAATAACAGCCAGCATTGCACCGTGGTAGGGGCTGATTACTGATATATCGGGATTGTATCCCCAACCCATAAGTGAGCAGGTATTTGTTTCTCCCTTTAATACGGGAATCTTTGCTGCCATAGCCTGTGAGGGTGACATCTGATATACACCGCCGTAAGGCATAAGTACAGTACCTGCGCCGATTGTAGAGTCAAATTTCTCCACAAGTCCCTTCTGTGAGCACACATTAAGGCTGCCCATAAGCTTTGTCCATTCCTCAGCGTTATCAGCAATTTCCTCATCACGTACCTGATCGGGATCGTCAATAACTATATTTGTATGCTTTGCAGCACCATTGGAATTAAGGAATTCTCTGGAAAGATTTACAATTGTCTTACCGTTCCAGTTCATCTTGAGACGAGGCTCGTCCACAACATCTGCCACAAGAGTTGCTTCGAGATTTTCCTTCTTAGCCTCCTCCATGAACTTTTCAACATCTTCGGGAGCAACAACAACTGCCATACGCTCCTGTGATTCGGAAATAGCGATTTCAGTACCGTCAAGACCTTCATACTTCTTGGGCACTGCATTAAGGTTAATTATAAGACCGTCTGTAAGCTCACCAATGGCAACAGATACACCGCCTGCGCCGAAGTCGTTACATCTCTTGATAAGCTTTGTAACTTCAGGATTGCGGAAAAGTCTCTGGAGCTTTCTCTCCTCAGGAGGATTACCCTTCTGTACTTCTGCACCGCAGTTTTCAAGGGATTCAAGTGTATGTGACTTTGATGAACCTGTAGCACCGCCGCAGCCGTCACGGCCTGTCTTACCGCCGAGAAGGATGACAACATCTCCTGCAGCAGGTCTTTCACGTCTGATATTTTCAGCAGGAGCTGCACCGAGAACTGCACCGATTTCCATACGCTTTGCAACATATCCGGGATGATATACCTCAGAAACATGACCTGTTGCAAGACCAATCTGGTTACCGTAAGAGCTGTAGCCGTTTGCTGCACCTACAGTTATCTTTCTCTGAGGAAGCTTGCCTGCAATTGTATCTTCTACAGGTACAAGAGGGTTAGCCGCACCTGTAACACGCATTGCCTGATATACATAGGAACGTCCTGAAAGAGGGTCACGGATAGCACCGCCGAGACAAGTAGCAGCACCGCCGAAAGGCTCGATTTCTGTAGGATGGTTATGAGTCTCGTTCTTGAACATGAGAATCCAGTCTTCAAGTTCGCCGTCAATGTCAACCTTAATCTTTACAGAGCAGGCATTGATTTCCTCGCTCTCGTCAAGGTCGGGAAGAAGTCCGTCAGCCTTCAGCTTCTTAGCAGCAAGTGTGCCAATATCCATAAGAGTAACAGGCTTTTCTGATCTGCCAAGCTCCTCACGTACATTGAGATACATCTCATAAGTATCCTTGATGTAGGGAGTAACAACGCTTACATCATCAACATTTGTAAGGAATGTTGTATGACGGCAGTGGTCTGACCAGTATGTATCTATCATGCGGATTTCTGTGATTGTGGGATCACGGCGCTCTGTATTGCGGAAATAATCCTGACAGAACTTTATATCGTCATAATCCATAGCAAGTCCGAACTCGCTGATAAATGCACGAAGTCCCTTTTCATTAAGATTGATAAAGCCTTCAAGAGTCTCAACAGTTGTGGGAATCTCATAATTTGTATCAAGTGTTTCAACCTTATCAAGGGAAGCTTCACGGCTTTCAACAGGGTTGATTATATAGGATTTGAGCTTAGCAAACTCGTCATCAGTGATATTACCGTCAATTATATACACTCTTGCATTTCTAACACGGCATCTCTCGCCCTGACGGAGAATCTGGATACACTGCTCACAGCTGTCTGCTCTCTGGTCAAACTGACCGGGCAGATACTCAACAGCGAAAACTCTCTCTCCCTCTGCAAGCTTAGGAAGCTCACTGTAAACAACATCAACAGCGGGTTCAGAGAAAACAGTGCTGATTGCAGCATTGAAATCCTCCTCTGAAAGTCTGTCAGCGTCATAGCGGTTCAGAACTCTGATATTTTTAATATCAAGTCTGAGTGCTGTTTTGATGTCGTTGAGAACTGACTGGGCTTCAACGGCAAATTCGGGTTTCTTTTCGGAATAAATTCTAAATACGGACATAATTACATCTATCTCCATTCTCCCAAAGGGATATTTTTAACACGTAAAAAATTACGTGTAATTTTTGTCGGCAATTCTGCCAATGCAGTAATCACCTCTGCACTCTTCTATTATAACATATAATATCGAATTACGCAAACATTTTTTTGAATTTTCTCGAAAAACTTTTATAAGCGTATGGTCAGGGGCTCTGCCCTGATGAAAATCCGCCGAATTTTCACGCTCAAACAGAACAGGAACTGTTTTTCCCACAAGGCTTTTCAGATACTTTTCTGTAAGTCTGTCCCCTGCCCTTTTCATTCTGTCGGCACGTTCAGCCTTAGTTTTCTGTGGAATCTGCTTCATGGCAGCAGCAGGCGTGCCCTTTCTCGGTGAATACTGGAATACATGAATAGCTGAAAATCCTACTTTTTCCACAAAAGACACTGATTCAGCAAATTCTTCTTCGGTTTCTTCCGGGAAACCTACCATAACATCCGTTGTAAATGCAGCATCTGGAAAATACTTCCGTATATTTTCCACAATTTTCATGTATTCTTCAGGGGTATATCTCCTGTTCATACGTTTCAGTACTGTTTCGCTTCCGCTTTGCAGTGACAAATGAAACTGGGGACAGAACTCAGGAAGCGCTGAAAGACGCTGTAAATCTTCGTCTGTAAGCATTTCAGGCTCAAGCGAACCTAATCGTACACGCTCAATCCCATCTGTATGACAGCATACCTCTACAGCATCAGCAAGACGCAAACCGTATTCCATGCCGTAAAACGCAAGGTTTATTCCCACAAGGACTATCTCCTTATGACCTGCCGCAGCATGACGCAGAGCCTCGGATTTTACAGATTCTATGGGTTTACTACGGCATCTTCCCCTTGCATAAGGAATAATACAATATGAACAGAAGCAATTGCAGCCGTCCTGAATCTTCATAAATGCACGTGTCTGATTAAATGAACTATCACAGTGAATATCTTCAAATTCCTCTTGTGATATAAACTCCGGAACATGAAGTATACAGGATTTTTCCGATATAACTTTCTCCACAAGCGCAGGAATTTTTTCACGTTCCTTTGTTCCTGTAATAACATCGGCTTCAGGACATATTTCTCTGATTTCACTGTTTGTCTGCGGCAGGCAGCCTGTGAGCACTATCACGGAATCGGGGTAAAAACGTCTGAGTCGTCTTACAGCATAAAGGGATTTTTTATCGCCGCTTCCAGTAACCGTACAGGAATTGATGACAAAAATTTTCGCCTCATCCTCCGATTCTGCAATACCGAACCCTTTTGAGACAAAACAGCTCCGCATACATTCGGTTTCATACTGGCTGACCTTACAGCCAAAAGTTATAAAATACACTTTATTCATATTTAACACCATTTTCAAAACAACTTTCAATGTTAATACTGCACAAATTTCAATACAGCCTTTTGTGCAGTGTTAATAATTATCTTTTATCTCCAAAATCATGTTATAAATAAATAACTTTAATCGCCATTATGCCGAATTTCCAAAAAACCCCTTGACATCGGCGTTTTTTAGTGTTATTATATATTTGCGGAAAGGAAATCCGCAACTGGAAGAAAGTTAAACAAGTAAACAACCACTCATTCAATTCAGGAGGTAATGAACATGACTAAGACAACTGTTTCACTTCAGCAGATCAACGATGTTAAGGAGTTTGTTAATATCGTTATGAAGTACGAATTCGACATCGACCTTGTTTCCGGCAGATACGCTGTAGACGCTAAGTCAATCATGGGTATTTTCAGCCTCGACCTCTCAAAGCCTATTGAGCTCAACATCCACACAGACGACGCTGAAAAGTTCATGGCAGACATCGACAAGTTCATCGTTAAGTAAGCGCTAAAACAGAAATACAAATAAATTTATAACACACACTTTTAAGCACCTTTCGGGGTGTTTTTTTTTTGCATTTTAACATTATGAAATCCATAATTTTACAGTATATTCTTCCGTTTTTCTGCAATAATATATTCAGGCGTTGAAAAATCAGGCGCTTGAAAAGAGGTGTTCACGTATGTGGGACAAAATTGCACTTATCCTCCTTATTATCGGAGGAATCAACTGGGGTCTTGTAGGTATTTTTGAGCTTGATCTGGTTGCATGGATGCTTGGCGGTGCAGGAAGTCTTGCAGCAAGAGCTGTCTACATTCTTGTAGCAATTTCAGCTGTTTGGTGCATTTCTCTCCTGTTCAGAAAGAACGAAGAATTCGCAGTAAGCGCAGCCAACCAGTAACAGGCTCAGCCTGTCCCCCTATCCCTTTTGATGCCGCAGGGATAACAAATAAGAGGCAGGAGATAAGTTACCTTTTCTCTTGCCTCGATTTTTTTATTAGTCGCTAACGTAAGGAAGAAGTGCAATCTGTCTTGCCTTCTTTACAGCAACTGTAAGCTCACGCTGGTGGAATGCACAAGTGCCTGTAACTCTTCTGGGAAGAATCTTAGCTCTCTCAGTCATGCACTTTCT
>JAFXAJ010000076.1 GCA_017517145.1 Ruminococcus sp. | reverse complement strand
TGTAAAGCGCGTTAAGGCTATCGTCAAGGGTACTCCTTGTCATATCTACGCTTGCTCAAGATGCCTGCGTTCTGGTAAGGTTGAAAGAGCTTAATTACATTAAGAGAATTTAGGGCAGTCTGCGGACTGTCCTTTATTTTTGCGGTGAAAAATAATGCGTATGGGCATCTCTAAAAATGACTAATGGCTGAAATATGAAATTTTTGTGTAGTACTTGAAATATTCCGTTATTTGTAGTATAATAATATTAAGTATTATTTTTGTGAGGTATGGCTATGAATTATAGTGTATTAAATTTGTTTATGAAATTCTTTTCACGTGCACTCATGCTGCTTCTGGTGCTCCCTGTAATCAACTATGCAAAGGGACTTGTGGCAAGAAAACAGGGGGACGATACAGCTGAAGCTGCCGGACGACTTACGCTTAATCCCATTGCACACCTTGATATACTTGGTTCACTTATGATAATGCTCTGCGGTTTTGGATGGTCGAAGCCTATGCCTATAAACTACAATCGTATGAGAAATACAAAAAAGGGCATAATCCTTGTAGCTTTAACAGGTCCGGTTACTCTTTTCATAATGTCGATTATATGCCGTAATGTGGCTCTTGTAGTTTTAAATATGATAAGCGGAGTTGCCGGCATGGCGATAGGATTTATTTTCTCAATGCTTGCAAGTATAAGCGTATGTATCGGCGTTATACATCTTCTTCCTCTGCCCGGAATGGACGGCTTCACACTGCTTTACTATCTGACGGGCAACAAATTTGCTTCATGGTATCACAGAAATCAGCGTGCAATCGACCAGTACTCCTTCTATGTACTCATTGCACTATTCTTTATAGGTCCATTGACAGGCGGACATATAGACCCTCTTGGCTGGATTATAGGAATATTTGACTGGATTCTTAACTGGACAACAGTCTGGGAAAATTTCGTATTTACTTGATATGGCGATAATAACTTATAAACTGGAAAATTTTGAGGGCCCTCTTGATGTTCTGCTTAATCTTATAACAAAGCATAAGCTGAATATTTATGACATTGAGATTTCAAAGCTGCTGGAGCAGTACCTGCTTTTCATCGAGGAAGCTCATATTCAGAATCTGGAGCTTGCAGGAGAATTCCTTGAAATGGCGGCAAGGCTTATTTATATCAAAACAGCCGCACTTCTTCCTAAACCCGAAGAAGCTGAACAGCTTAAAAAGGAACTGGAAGGTGCGCTGATTGAGCTGTCGCTGTGCAAGCTGGCGGCAGAAGTCATTGCAAAAATGAACGTGGGCGGAGATGTATTTGTCCGTCAGCCAATGAAAATCGAAGCGGATATGACATACAGCCTTGTACATGACCCGCAAGTGCTTGTAAAGGCATACAAAGGCATATCTATAAAAAAAGTTAAGCCTGAAAATAAGCGGGCAAATATTGAAAATAAGATAAATTCTGTTGTAAAACGGCGGATTGTTCCTGTTCTGACAAAGGTTGTACATATTCTTCGTGAGATTTATTATACAGGGGAATGTGCCATGGACAAGCTTTATGAAGGCGTTACGGACAGATCTGCAAGAGTAGCAACTTTCCTCGCTGTACTTGAGCTTACACGTTCAGGCCGAATTACCATAAGCGATGACAATACGCTGATTTACTTCAAAAATGATGGCAGGGAGGGGCGCAAACAGTGGAAATCAAAGAAAAACTCGGAGCAATAGAGGCAATACTCTTTGCCAGCGGAGAGCCTGTAGAGCTTTATCGACTTGCCGAAGCCACAGAGACAGATGCAGGAACGCTGCCTTCCATGATAAGACTTATAAACGAAAGATACGACGATTACGGCAGCGGAATCGTTATAAAGCAGCTTGAAGGCTGTTACCAGATGTGTACCCGTGAGGAATATGCTCCCCAAATACGTCAGGTACTTGAAACGAAAAAAAATGTACCTTTGTCCAATGCGGCAATGGAGGTACTTACTATAATTGCCTATAATCAGCCGGTTTCAAAGGGATTTGTAGAAAACGTCAGAGGTGTTGACAGTTCGGCAGTTGTAAATAATCTTGTGGAAAAAGGGCTTGTTGAGGAGGCGGGACGACTTGAAGTTCCCGGAAGACCTATAATATATCGTACCACAGCGGTATTTCTCAGAAGCTTCGGTCTGTCTTCCTTATCGGAGCTGCCGCCTTTGTCTGATTTTAAGGAAAAGGAACAGCTTGAATTTGATTTGGATAACTGATGAGATGTTCCCATAAGAAATAATTAATGTAAAGGGGCGATGAAATGATCGTACTCAAAATATTACTGTGGATAATTCTCGCCCTGTTGGGAATTATCCTGCTGATTCTGGTGCTGCCTGTATCGGTACAGGGCAGTTTTATCGGCGGAAAAGTCGGCTATAGCGTGAAATTTGCCTTTATTCCCGTATTTGATTCAAAGGGAAAGGGCATAGTTAATAAGCTGCTGAAATGGCGGAAAAAGAAATCCGCTGCAAAAAAAGACGAGCCGCATGAGGAAACACCTGCCGTTGAATCGTCGGAGGATGCAAATACTGAGGAAATTACAGCTGAAACTGCTGAAAGCATAGTATCGGAAATTTCACAGCAGGCTGATACCTATATGACGGCAGATGAGCCAACGGAGACTGTTGAAGCAGAAGCAGTTGAAATTTCCGGAGATACTGTGGAATCCGAACCTGCAAAAGACAAAGAAAAGCCGGAAAAGGAAAAGCAGTCAAAGCTTGAGTTTATACTCGGCTTGTGGGAGGCTGCGGACCGTCCGATTCTCAGAATATTCAAGGGCATAAAGCTCAGCGAATTCTACATCGACTTTTTTATTGCCAATGAGGACGCATATAAATGCGCCCTGAACTACGGCAGAATCAGCGGTGCGCTGTACAATATAATAGCATGGCTCAGCGTTTTATTCAATGTAAAGCTGAAAACAGTCGATATAAACCCATTGTTCGGGCAGAAAAAAAGCCAGTGGGATATATCGCTGAAAATCAGTTTGTGCCTTATGACAATGCTTATTACAGGAATTCAGTTCCTGATAATATATATATTCAGAGTATTTATCCCGTCTAAAAGACAATTAAGAAAAGCGAGGTTATAAATCATGGCTGCAGAAAAAAGAACTATAAACGAAATTTTAGGCATTTCAATGGAAAAAATCAAGGAAATGGCTGATACAAGCGCAATTATCGGCGACCCTATAACAACTCCCGACGGTACAACAGTTATACCGATTTCAAAGGTATCCTACGGTTTTGCATCGGGCGGTTCAGACCTGCCTTCAAAGTATGACAAGGAGCTTTTCGGCGGCGGTGCAGGCGCAGGTGTAAGCATCAAGCCTGAGGGATTTCTTGTGATTTCTCCTGACGGCTCTGTTAAAATGGTGAGCATGGATTCAGGAAATGACCCTATCAGCTCTGCTGTAAATGCTGTTCCCGGTATTGTTGAGAAGATTCAGGGCATTATTGCAAAGAAGAAGGGTACTGCTTCCACAGAGGAAACAGCGGACGTTACTATCAGCGACTAATTGTATAAACACGGGCACATCTACATAAAATTTATGGGAGGTGCTCTTTATGAAGAAAATTATTGCTTTATCTGCTGCATTTGGGTGTATTTGTTTTATGCCTGTTCATGCGGTGTATGCTGAAGATATTGAAGTATCTGCAAAGGCTGCTGTGGTGATTTCTGCTGATACAGGGGAAATCGTGTATTCAAAAAACAGCAGTGAAAAGCTGCCTATGGCAAGCACTACAAAGATTATGTCCGCACTTCTCTGTCTTGAAAGCGGAGATTTGCATGAGCCGTTTATGGTGGATTCTCAGGCAATTCATGTAGAGGGTTCGTCTATGGGCTTGCAGGAAGGGGATATAGTCACGAAATATGCTCTTGCCTGCGGTATGCTTCTGCCCTCAGGAAATGACGGTGCAAATGCCGCAGCTGTTGAGATAGCAGGCAGTCTGGAGGGCTTTGCGGAGCTTATGAACGACAGGGCGAAAAAGCTTGGTCTTTCAAAAACCTTCTTTGTCACCCCTTCCGGTCTTGAGGGAGAGGGACATGGTTCATCAGCGGAAGATATGGCAGTTCTTGCCGCTGAAGCTTTGAAAAATGAGACATTCCGTGAGATATGTTCTTCTCAGACGATAAAGCTGGAATATGGAAATCCGCCTTATACACGCTGGCTGAAAAATACAAATAAGCTGCTGTCCATGTATGACGGCACATACGGCGTAAAAACAGGCTTTACCGATGAAGCAGGGCGATGCCTTGTGTCTGCCTGTGAGCGTGACGGAAAGCGGCTTATCTGCGTCACCCTGAATGCGCCCGATGACTGGAACGATCATATACGACTCTATGACGAATGTTTCAAAAAGGTGAAAACAGCGGAATTGAATATTCCCTGTGAGATGTATGTCAGCCTTGCAGGTTCTCATAAGGATAGACTTGCTGTGACAACAGGAGATGAAACAGCTGATTTCACAGTATACAGCAAGGATACAGCGGATTTTACCTATACAATAGCTTCACCGCCCTTTGTGTATGCTCCCGTTAAAACAGGAGATGAGGCGGCTGAACTTATAATATCCGACAATGGCAGGGAGTTGAAACGTCTGCCGCTTTATGCAGCGGAGGACGCAGAATATAAATATCCCGAAAAAGAGTCGGAGAAAAGCAAACTGGAAAAATTTATATCTAAAGTAAAGGATATTTTTAATTAATGGAAAAGATAAGAATACAGAAGATGATTGCCGACAGCGGATACTGTTCAAGAAGAAAAGCCGAGGAGCTTATCTCAAAGGGCAGAGTTAAGCTTAACGGTCATCCCGTAAAATTAGGCGACAAATGCGGATTCCACGACCTCATTACAATTGACGGCGAGAGAATCTATATGCCGAGAAAAAGAAATTTTGTCTATATTATGATGAATAAGCCTCGTGGCTATGTTACAACAGTATCTGACGAGCTTGACCGCCGCTGTGTAATGGACCTCCTTGACGGCGTTGATGAGCGTGTATACCCCGTTGGACGGCTTGACAGAAACTCCGAGGGACTTCTTCTCTTTACAAATGACGGTGAATTTGCTAATAGTATTATGCATCCCAGCCGTCACATTGCTAAGACATACCGTGTAACTGTCCGTCCCGATGTAAGCGATGAGCAGCTTGTTCAGCTTGCAGGAGGTGTGGAGATTGACGGCAGAAAGACGCTGCCTGCCAATGTTGTGGTAAAGGAAAAGCAGCAGGGCAGAGTGGTTCTTCTCATAACTATCCGTGAGGGAAGAAACCGTCAGATTCGTAAAATGTGCGAGGCAGTAGGGCTTGAAGTTGCAAGACTGCGCCGTGTAAGCATCGGACCTCTCCGTCTTGGTATGCTGAAACCCGGTACATGGCGTGAGTTGACAGCAGATGAGCTGAGAGCGCTGAGAACGGCAATCGGCAAGGAGAAATAAGCTATGCTGGAGATACAGGAGAAATTCGACACCGCAGGCTATGAGCATATCCTTACAGCAGCAGGAGATAATATTCCCCATATAACCGAAGCACTTGACAGCGGCAGAGCTATAGGCTTTATTGCCTATGCTTATGAAGCTGACAGAACAATTGTGTACGATTATGATGACGGCGGAGAGCTTATGCTCTGTGACGGACTGGTGCGTTCAGTTATGTTCAAGAGCGTGTTGAAAGGCATTGAAACTATGGTGTTTGAAATGCCTGACGAGGGGAAATTTGTTTCATTGAAAAAGCTGAAATTTCTTGAAGGAGACAGCAGAGTCTGCGAAAATCTCAACGGATTCATGAATGGCTGTGAATCCTGCAAACATAACAAATCATAAGGACGAAGGAGGGGTTTTATGCCGATAAGAATATCATCGGATCTTCCTGCTTTCAAAACTCTTGGAGAGGAAAACATATTTGTAATGTCAAAGGAGAGGGCGGAGCATCAGGACATTCGCCCCCTTAAAGTTATAATACTTAACATTATGCCTAAAAAAATAGAAACAGAATGTCAGCTTCTGCGGCTTCTCAGCAATACTCCTTTGCAGGTAGATATTGACCTGCTGCAAATGGCATCTCACGTTTCAAAGAATACATCGAGGCATCATCTTGAAGCTTTTTACAAGACCTTCGATGAGATTAAAGACCAGCGATATGATGGAATGATAGTTACAGGAGCTCCTGTTGAGCTGCTTGATTTTGAAAAGGTTGATTACTGGGAGGAAATAACGGAAATTTTTGAATGGTCGAAAACCCACGTGTTCTCCACGCTTCATATCTGCTGGGCGGCACAGGCAGGACTTTACTATCACTTCGGCATACCTAAGTATGCGTTGAATCAGAAGATGTTCGGTATTTTTCCCCATAAGGCGGAAGTTGAAAAAAGCCTGCTTCTCAGGGGATTTGATGATATATTCTATGTACCCCACAGCCGTAATACGGAGGTGCGCCGTGAGGATATAGAAAAAGAACCTCAGCTGGAGATTCTTACAAGCTCTGAAATGTCAGGGGTTCATATCATTGCAAACAAAAACGGCAGACAGTATTTCATCACAGGTCATTCGGAATATGACCGTGATACAATTGCAGCGGAATATTTCCGTGACATTGACAAGGGAATAGACATACAGCTGCCATACAATTATTTTCCCGACGACAATCCTGAAAATACACCCGAATTTTCATGGAGATGTACAGCAAATCTCATGTTTTCAAACTGGCTGAATTATTGCGTATATCAGCGTACACCATATAATCTGGACGAGCTTGAAATAAGAAGCTGGACATGGGCAACAGATTATTAAGAGGAATAAAAAATGGAAGACTTTAATGGAAATATGAATTATAATTATAATCAGCAAAACGGCGGAGGATACAGCGATCCAAACAATCAGTTTTACAATATAAGGGAGGGGCAGAAACCTCTCTGGGCAGCACTGACAAGTTTTATACTGAGTATGGTGAATGTTGTTTTTTGTTGCTGCTGCACTTATATGACAGTGCCTGTATCTCTTGTTCTGGGAATAATTTCGTTGGCAAAGAAGTGGCGAGGTAAGGGTTTTGCCATATCAGGTGTAGTAATATCCTCAGTTACTATTGTAGTAATGCTTGTATCTCAGATACTTCTTGGTGAACTCAGCAGAGATATGACGGATATTATTGTTAATTCCACGAAATATGCGCAGGAATACAGCGAAACAGGAGAGATTCCCGAAGAATTTGAAAAGTACAATGATGATAGATATGATTGGTACTGGCGGCTTATGGGATGCGAGGATTTTGACGATTTCTATGATATGTGGATGAAGAATTATTCTCATGTATCGTCAGCAGGCAGCAGTAATTCTGATGAAGCGGAAGATGCAATCGGTGAAGAAGATTTTTATGAAAACTGGGGTATATACGGTGATGATGAAGAATCTGACGCTGAATTTGGTGAAACACCGATAGAATTATAAAATGACAAAATTAAAGGGTATCAGTGAAAACTGATACCCTTAGTTTATATAAACGCTTCTTTCACAGTTTCGCATACCTCTGCGAAATATCCGCAGTCTGCAAGAATTTTTCGGCAGTATTCTGCCGTTTCAACAGCATCAAATATTCCGAAAACAGCTGAACCGCTGCCAGTCATACAAGCAGTACGTGCGCCGTTTTCCGCCATTTTCTTCTTAATATCCTCAACCTCGGCAAGATGAATTGCATCTTCAAAAAGATTTCCGATATAGCCATAGATTTCAGCTGAATTTTCAGAAATAGCCTTAACAAGTCCCTGTACATCCGGATGTGCAGGATTTTCCAGAGCATCAACTGCACCATAAGCCTCCGCAGTTGAAACGCCCTCTTTGCCTTTAGCTATAAGGAGAATTTTTCCGCTGAAATCAGCTATAGGCGTGATATTTTCACCGATTCCGCTGACATAAGCCGTGCCGCCTGTGAGAAAAAATGGCACATCAGCACCGATTTTTTCAGGAGCAGAGAAAGTTTTGCCTGTTAGATGAGATAAACAATGAATAACCGCAGCTGCATCAGTGCTGCCGCCTCCCATTCCAGCCTGAGAGGGTATTCCTTTTTTTATGTGAATCCGGCAGCCTTTGTCAAGATTGTTTTCTTCAAAAAATTTACGTGCTGTTTTATACGCTATATTTCGTTCGTCACAGGGGATTTCATCGGATTCCGCAAATTTTTCTGGAACTTCACAGCTGAGAACAATATCCTTTTCCGTCAGCTCAACGGTAATTTCATCATAAAGTCCCACCGTCTGAAAAACACTTTCAATTGTGTGGTAGCCGTTTGGAAGCTTTCCTGTCACATCGAGAGCAAGATTGATTTTAGCCGCAGCTTTAACCTTCACTTTTCTCAGCCTCCAGACGTTTCAGGAACTTTTCAATACGTGCTATAGCCTCCATGAGATGCTTAAGCGAGTAGGCGTAGGAGATTCTTATGTAACCCTCTCCCGAGTCTCCAAAAGCACTTCCGGGAACAACAGCGACCTTCTCCTCAAAGAGGAGCTTTTCGCAGAATTCCTCACTTGACATACCTGTGCTCTTGATACATGGGAAAACGTAGAATGCGCCTTCGGGATTAAAGCAAGTCAGCCCAAGTCTGTTGAATTCGCTTACAAGATAGCGTCGGCGGATGTCGTACTCGTCCACCATTTTTGCAACCTCTGAATCACAGGATGTAAGGGCTTCCACAGCGGCATTCTGGCTGATAAACGGACTGCACATTATTCCGTACTGGTGTATCTTGAATATCTGATGAACAATTGGCTCAGGGGCAGCTAAATATCCCAATCGCCAGCCTGTCATAGCGTATGCCTTGGAGAATCCGTTTACATATATAGTACGCTCTGCCATGTCGGGGAGTTCAATAATAGAGCAGTGAGTTCTGCCATAAGTCAGTTCGGAATAAATTTCGTCAGAAAGTACCATGATATTCGTATCACGGAGGAAATCCGCAATAGGCTCAAGATCCTCACGAGTCATAATAGCGCCTGTAGGATTGTTAGGAAAGGGAAGAATGAGCATTTTTGTGCGCTCAGTAACCTTATCCTTTAAATCCTCAACGGTGAGTTTAAAATTATTTTCCAGTCGTGTAGGGACAGGGACAGCAACACCTCCTGCCAGTTCAACAAGAGGAGCATAGCAGACGAAGCAGGGTTCAACAACGAGAACTTCATCGCCGCTGTCGATAATGCCTCGGATAGCAAGGTCAATAGCTTCTGAGCCGCCGACAGTGACAATAATCTCATTATCAGGGCAGTATTTTATTCCGTGTTTTTTGTTGATTTTCTGAGAAATAGCCTGACGAAGGGGAGCAATACCCAGATTCGGGCCATAAACGACATGGCGGCGTTCAAGAACTTTAATAGCAGCCTTGCGGATTACCCAAGGCGTTGAGAAATCAGGCTCGCCTACTCCGAGAGAGATAACACCCTCCATGGTTGCAGCAATGTCAAAGAATTTACGTATTCCCGACGGTTTAATACTTTTAACTTTATTCGAAAGAATTTTATCGTAGTCAATCACCTTTAACCAAGTCCCCTTTCGTCATTTTCCTCGCTATCGATAAATATACCCTTTTCCTTGTATTTTTTCAGCAGAAAATGGGTGGAAGTTGAGAGAATACCTTCGATTGTGGCAAGGCGTTCAGAAACGAAAAACGCCACATCTTTCAGATTATTGCCCTTTACTTCAACGGAAAGGTCATAAGCACCGGAGGACATAAGGCTTACGCTGTCAACCTCGTCATACATCATAATAGTTTTTGCAATATCGTCAAAGCCGCAGTCACGCTGAGGAGTAACTTTAAGCTGAATTGTGGCATGGACAGTGGATTTGTCGTATTTTTCCTCATCAATAATAACGCTGTAGCCTTTGATAACGCCCTCTTTTTCAAGTTTTTTTATTTCGGCGGCAGCCTCTTTAGCGGAGATTCCGAGAATATCTGCCAGATCCGCATCTGACATACGGGCATTCTGCTGTAATAATCTTATGATTTCGTTTTTCATTTTCTTCAAATCCTTTCGTTAAATATTTGTATCTGAATATCACCAACCAGTTTTTCACGGAAAGTGATTTTCCATTCAACATTTGCAGCGGGTTCAAAGCGCAGTGCCGACAGAGCAATATGCTTATTTCCGCTGCTTCCTGCCGAGGCGAATACAGCCACAGGACCGTCGGCACCGCCGATTATTCCCATAGCAACGCTGTAATCAGACTGCGGCTCATAGGGTATACGGTGCATTTTTTTTGGCTGTTCGTTTTTCAGAACATCGCTGATATACATTTTTTTATCAGGAATATCGGGTTCAAGGCTATATGTCATTGCCCAATGATGGCGTGGAAAGATATATTCCTCATGGGCAAAGGAATTTTCAGTAAGTTCCTGCTGTTCGTATTCAAGAACTGTAAGAGTATGCTTTGTTTGGGTTATAGGATGAGTAAAAGTTATAACATCTCCCACAGCAGGAGCGTCAAAGGTTACGCCGTCAATTGAAACGGGATTTGCTTTAAGTTCCAGAGATATATTTTTTATTGCGGGTTTTCTTGCCGTTGCCCACGGAAATGAACAGCGATATAACAGCCATGATTTTTTCCTGTCGAGATTATAGCGGCTAACTATTATTTCAGATTCTTCCTCATTTTCCACATCATTCGGAAGAATATCAGCTGAAATCCAAGATATGGAACAACCGTGTTCACTCAGGAGAATTTTTCCGTTGACGCACATTGACGCTCTGAAATCAAGGGTCATAGGGTTTTCATCCTCGATTTTACGGCGGATTTCGTGTGGAATTTCGTATTCACTGCCACGGTAGGGCATAATTTTTTCAAAGTAATCCCTTAGCTTCTGCTGATTTATCTCAATGCAGAAGTCAGCAACAAGACCTTTTCCGCAGGCGTAAACCGCAGGTATATGCCATGTTCTGTCATTCCATTCAAAGACGGTATTCAGCGGAATTTCCGTTCCGCCTCTGCCTTTTTGTCTGTAGAATCCGCCTTCATAGCAGACCTTCCATATTTTATTCATGTTATTTTATCCTTATGAAAACAGGCTGACGTTTTTTGAAATAGCAGATTTCGTTGAAGCCTGCCGCTTTGGCAAGTTCAATTCCGTCGGAGATATTAGCGCCTAAATCCCTTACTTTATGAGCGTCAGAGCCGACAGATATGATTTTTCCGCCGAGTTCACGGAACAGCTTGACATATTTCAGTGAGGGGAAAGTAGTACCGAAGCCTTGACGGATTCCCGAAGTATTGATTTCGATACCCTTGCCTTTATCTGCAAGAGTGCGGAGACATTCGGTAATAATTTCGTCAAACAGCTTCATATTCGGGGTTATATTGTTGCGTATCTTCATATATCTCAGACAGTAGGTGAGATGACCGAGAACATCGAATTTACCCCATTTGCACAGCTCATATATCTCATTGAAGTAGCCTTCGAGCAGCTTATTTATTTCATCAGTTGACATACGGTAATAGTTTATGTAGTAAAAATCCTTTTCATTTGTAATCTGATGTATAGAACCTATAACGAAGTCAAGGCGCGGGTCACTGATACATTTTTCAGCAATATCAAGGGCGGCAACAGGTTGTCCAAGTTCAGTACCGCATATAAGATTGAAATCGGGATACTGTTCTTTCAGGGCGGTAACAGCTGACAGGGACGCTTCAAAATCGTCCTTGCAGTTGAAATAGTCGAATAACTCTGTATCCTCATAATATTCCTTTGGATACCAGCAGTTACATTCGCAGTGGTCAGTAACAGCATAAGCGGCTAAACCGAGTTCTCTGGCACGTTCAATCATAGCAACAATGTCAACTTCGGAATCCATAGAAAACTGTGTATGTGTGTGGCAATCAATTAACTGCAAAAAAACACCTCATTTCATAAAGTAGATTTATTTTATTATAACACATTTTTATATAAAATTCTACCTTTTCTTTAAAAAAATACAGATTAAAAAATAAAATTAATATTAGGGCTTTATTTTTTCATAAATATATGTTATAATAAGGTATGATAATTTTTTGACAACTTTTTTGTTGTCAGATGGAGGTTTTTTATATGAGAGCTGTTATAACTGTTATAGGTAAGGACAATGTGGGAATTCTCCACAAAGTAAGCGGAGTATGCTCCGAAAAAGGCGTAAATGTAATTGAGGTTACACAGAGCGTTTTACAGGATATGTTTGCAATGATAATGCTTGTTGATATTTCCGGCATGACTGCTGATTTTGCTGAACTAGTAGATGAGATGGCAAATCTGGGCGAAAAACTTGGATTGTCTATACATACAATGCACGAGGATATTTTTAACTCCATGCACAATATATAAGGGATAAGAAAGGATTTTTTCAATGCTTAACGTATACAATATATTAGAAACCATACGTATGATACAGGACGAATGTCTTGATATACGTACAATCACTATGGGTATATCCCTCCTTGACTGTATTGACACAGATATAGACAAGGCGTGTGAAAAGGTTTACAACAAAATCGTTTCAAAGGCAGGAAATCTTGTTGCTGTGGGACAGCGTATCGAAAAGGAATACGGAATCCCGATAGTAAACAAGCGTATTTCCGTAACTCCTATTGCAATGCTTGCGGCAGCTTGTCCTAATGAAAATCCCGTAAAATTTGCAAAGGCTCTCCAGAGAGCAGCAGATACCTGCGGAGTAAATTTCATCGGCGGATATTCCGCACTTGTACATAAGGGCTTTTCCGCAGGAGATGAGGCGCTTATCCGTTCAATTCCCGAAGCTCTTGACGTAACACAGAATATCTGTTCATCTGTAAATATCGGCTCAACAAAGTCAGGAATCAACATGGACGCTGTAAAGCTCATGGGTGAAATCGTCAAGGAAACAGCGGAGAGAACAGCAGACCGTGACTGTATCGGTGCAGCAAAGCTTGTTGTATTCTGTAATGCTGTTGAGGATAATCCCTTTATGGCAGGCGCTTTCCACGGTGTAGGCGAGCCTGACTGTGAAATTCACGTTGGTGTATCAGGCCCCGGAGTTGTACGTGCGGCATTGAGCAAATATCCCGATGCTTCTATTAACGAGCTTGCTGACATCATCAAAAAGACTGCATTCAAGATTACACGTATGGGACAGCTTGTAGGCGCAAGAGCATCAGAGCTGCTTGGCGTTCCCTTTGGAATTGTTGACCTTTCACTTGCTCCTACTCCTGCTGTAGGCGATAGTGTGGCACATATCCTTGAAGAAATGGGACTTGAAATGTGCGGAACTCACGGTACAACAGCTTGTCTTGCAATGCTCAACGACGCTGTTAAAAAGGGCGGAGTTATGGCTTCTTCTACAGTCGGCGGACTTTCAGGCGCATTTATACCTGTTTCCGAAGATGCAGGCATGATTGATGCAGCAGTTGCAGGCATTCTAAGTCTTGAAAAGCTTGAAGCAATGACAGCTGTATGTTCTGTAGGACTTGATATGATAGTGATTCCCGGAGAAACATCGCCTGAAACAATATCTGCAATTATCGCAGACGAGGCAGCAATCGGAATGGTTAATACTAAAACGACAGCAGTAAGAGTAATTCCCGCAGTAGGCAAGAAAGAGGGCGAAATGCTTGAATTCGGCGGACTTCTGGGAAGCGGCCCTGTTATGTCTGTCAAGGATAAATCCCCTGCGAAGTTCATCAATCGTGGCGGACGTATTCCCGCACCTATGCACAGCCTGAAAAACTAATGAATAGAATTCTTGAAATGTACGGGCTGACGGGTAAAATATCCGTCAGCCTGCTTTCTTCGGGGCATATTAACAAAACATATCTCTGTGAGTGTGACAACAGAAAGTATATATTGCAGTCGCTGAACAGGGACATTTTCCGTAGTCCCGAAATTATCATGAGGAATATTTCTGCTGTTGAATCGGCTTTTGAAAAGTATTCTGATGAAATGGTTTTTGTTCCTCATTATTTAAGCTGTGAGGGCAGAAATTACATCGAACATAACGGCGAAATATGGCGGATTTATGAGTATACCGATGGTAACAGCGGATATTCTCCCTATCGTCACGGCTTTGCTGTGGGACGGTTTCTGAAAATTGTAAATTCAGCCGGAATAAGGCTGAAAAATACCCTGAATCTCCATGATTTCGGGAACATGAAACTTCCTATGCGTAATATCCACGGTGATACAAAGGCTGATAATATCATTTTCGGCGAAAGGCTTACGGTTATTGACCTTGATACCGTTATGTCGGGGTATATCTGTGCTGATTACGGCGATATGATACGTTCTGTGACGGCTGAGAAGTTCAGCCTGTCTGCTGTCAGTGAGGCTACAAAAGGCTTTGCAAAGGGGCTTGACGGACTTCTCACGACGGAGGAAATTGATTCTCTATACAGCGGAATTGTGCTGATTATTTCGGAATTGGCGGAGCGTTACAGCGGCGGACAAAAAAATTTCCCCAACAAGACGGCAGAGCAATGTCTTGCAAGGGAAAGAGAATTAAAATCTCAGTTGGAAGCTGTAGAAAGCTGTGGAAATGAAATAAGAGAGATTATAAATAAATGTTTTGAAAAATAACCCGTGAAGATTAAATTCTCCACGGGTTTTGTTTTATATTTGGAAATTTGCCTTTACATATTCTATAATTGCAAGCTCAGAATCTGCGTCAGCCTTTATTGGATAGGATTTTTCCATTTTATATGCAAGCTGATATTCCTTTTCAGCAAGTTCCGTATTTTTCTCAATAATGAGATAGTACGCATAGAGCAGCTTGCGTCGTGAAATCATAGTTTTACCCGATGTTTTCACATAATTTTGCAGTTCCTTGTTGTAAATTTCGTCAATTTCTTCTCTGGGAGCGCCATTGACAATTTTACAGAAAAGTAATTCGCAGGAGTACTCATTTACATATAATTTGGAAAGATTCGGATTTTCAAGTGTTTTTTCATACTCTTTTTCTGCTTCATCAAATTTCATTTCATCCATAAGCCTTGCGGTACAGAGCGCAGGCATTGTTGCTGATAAATGGTCTTTCTGGTTTTCGTCATGCTCAAAAAGCTTATCCGGCATATCCTTTAATCTTGTACCGATGTTCAGCAGTGCGTTTATTTTGAACTGCCTGTACAGAACCCCTCTTGCATAAGGATTTTTTGCCATTGCAAGTATATTCATTCCGTCGTTAGCTACACCAAAATCCAAAGGTATGAGATTAATAAATCCTGTAAATGCGGAATAAAGTGCAAAAACGATAAGAACCGCCTTTATTAAATCATTTTGTGTAATGAATATAAAAGGAACACATATCAGAGCCGACAGCAGATTGAAAAAACCTCCGCCGAAATTATACCAGAAATACGGTACATCTTCGGGATTATTCACTTCGGGAGGTATCATGAGACACTGTCCGCCTGTACCAGCAATGGAAAATTTCTTGAATTTCAGCCCCTGTTCTGTTTTTTGCAGAACAATAGAGCCTATTCTGAATGACAGATATTTATATCCCGTAGCAAGTCCCATAACAAGATGACCTGCCTCGTGGATAATTGTAGTCAGCAAAAGTGAAACATATAATGAAAGAAAAACTATGGCAATTTTTAAAAGGTAAGTGCCTTTATCATCAACAGTATCCAGATTCTTTGCTATTTTCATGCCAAGCAGAAAGCCTGCAAATGTGAATAGAATGAAAATTATTATTTTTGCAATATTTTTCTTTTGTTTGGGTTTATCTGCCACTTACTTAACCTCAACAGTCCAGTTGAAAGTATCTTCGATTTTACCCCACTGGATACCTGTCATTGTATCATAGAGCATCTGTGAAATAGCACCAATCTTGTTGCCGTTGATTTCCATAACCTTGTCATTCCACTTGAGGTGACCAACAGGGGAGATAACAGCAGCAGTACCTGTGCCGAATACTTCGTCAAGCTTGCCTGCATCGTAAGCATCAGCGATTTCCTGAATAGAGATACGTCTCTCGGAAACCTTAATACCCTTGGACTTGCATACTTCAATAGCAGACTTTCTTGTGATACCCGGAAGAATAGAGCCCTGAAGCTCAGGTGTAACAATCTCGCCGTCAATGATGAACATGATGTTCATAGCGCCAACCTCTTCGATGTACTTTCTTTCAACACCGTCGAGCCAGAGAACCTGTGAGTAGTTCTGCTTGTGAGCTTCGTCCTGTCCTGCGAGTGATGCAGCGTAGTTTCCGCCTGTTTTTGTAAAGCCCATACCGCCCTGTACTGCACGTACATAATTCTGTTCAACGTAGATGCTTACAGGATTGAGACCTG
>JAFXAJ010000075.1 GCA_017517145.1 Ruminococcus sp. | reverse complement strand
GGTAAGGACGCTGCTCAGATTATCGCTCGTATCAATGGTTTCACATACATTGAGACAGAGATGGATTACCACACAGGCGAGGTTAAGGAAGTATTCCGCAAGGCTTATTCTGACGGTCTCCGTGCAAAGGTTAACTGCTACGGTGCAAATGACGTAACAGAGGGCGTTGCTATCATGTGGAAGGAAAATGTTGACGTTTCTATCACAGGTAACTCCACTAACCCCACACGTTTCCAGCACCCCGTTGCAGGAACATATAAGAAGGAGCGTACAGACGCTGGCAAGAAGTACTTCTCAGTTGCTTCAGGCGGCGGTACAGGACGTACTCTCCACCCCGATAATATGGCTGCTGGTCCTGCTTCCTATGGTATGACAGATACTCTCGGAAGAATGCACTCTGACGCTCAGTTTGCAGGTTCATCTTCTGTTCCTGCTCACGTTGAGATGATGGGTCTTATCGGTGCAGGTAACAACCCCATGGTTGGTATGACTGTTGCTTGTGCAGTTGCTATCGAGGAAGCTATGAAGTAATTCCTGATACAATACAGAAATTATTCTCCCTTTCCTTTGCGGAAAGGGAGTTTTTTTGCTGAACAGGGAGAAATTTCAGAAATTTCTTGCATTTCTTAATAGAATATGGTATAATAGAGGTGCAGGCTGATTTGCCTGATAATTCTGTGAATCGGAGGTTATATATGCTTACTGATATAGAAATTGCCCAGAATGCAAAAATGAAAAAAATCGGTGAAATTGCATCATCTTTAGGAATATCCGATGATTATCTTGAACCTTATGGTCACTACAAAGCAAAGCTTTCTGAAAGTCTTTATGCACAGACTGCCTTTCATCAGGACGGAAAGCTCATACTCGTTACAGCTATAAATCCCACGCCTGCCGGTGAGGGTAAAACTACTGTCAGCGTTGGTCTGGCTGAAGCTATGGGAAAAATCGGCAAAAATGCCGTTCTTGCTCTCCGTGAACCCTCCCTCGGCCCTGTTTTCGGAATTAAGGGCGGAGCAGCAGGCGGCGGATATGCTCAGGTTGTACCTATGGAGGACATAAATCTCCACTTTACAGGAGATATGCACGCAATTACCGCTGCAAACAATCTTCTTTGCGCTATGCTGGACAACCACATTCAGCAGGGAAATGAACTGCGCATCGACCAGCGCCGTATACTTTTTAAGCGCTGCATGGATATGAATGACCGTGCACTGAGAAATACTGTTATCGGTCTTGGCGGAAAAGCAAACGGTATTCCCCGTGAGGACGGCTTCAATATAACAGTTGCCTCTGAGGTAATGGCTATTCTTTGTCTTGCTACTGATCTTGGAGACCTGAAAAAACGTCTGGGAAATATTCTTGTTGCTTATGACCTTGACGGCAAGCCTGTTTTCGCTGAACAGCTTGGATGCACAGGCGCTATGACTGCACTTCTGAAGGATGCTCTCAAGCCTAATCTTGTACAGACGCTGGAAAATAATCCTGCGTTTATACACGGCGGACCTTTTGCAAACATAGCTCATGGCTGCAATTCCGTCCGTGCAACAAAGCTTGCTCTTAAACTGGGAGATTATTGCATTACCGAGGCAGGTTTCGGCTCTGACCTTGGTGCAGAAAAATTCTTTGATATAAAGTGCCGCTATGCAGGTCTGACTCCTGCCTGTGTTGTGCTTGTAGCAACTATACGTGCACTGAAATATAACGGCAAAGTTCCTAAGGATGAGCTTTCAAAGGAAAATATGTGGGCACTGGAAAAGGGTATTGTCAATTTACAGACACATATTGAGAATATGCACAAATTCCATATTCCTGTAGTTGTTGCTATAAATCGTTTCCACACCGATACTGATGCAGAAGTTGAATTTGTACGTAATTTCTGTGCTGAAATGGGTGTTGAAGTGTCAATGTGCGAGGTGTTCGCCAAGGGCGGCGAAGGCGGTATTGATCTGGCAAATAAGGTTTGCGAGACAATTGCTCTTACTGAAGGCAGCGGAGAAGGATTCCGTCCTATTTACCCTACAGAACTGCCTATAAAGGAGAAAATTGAAATAATTGCCAAGGAGATATATCGTGCAGACGGTGTGAATTTCACATCTCAGGCTGAAAAGGCAATCAAGGAAATTGAATCTATCGGATTCCGTAATCTGCCTGTATGCGTTGCAAAAACTCAGTATTCACTGTCCGATGACCCAACACTTCTCGGAAAACCAAAGAATTTCCGCATAACTGTCCGTGACGCAAAGCTGTCAGCAGGTGCAGGATTCGTGGTAATATACACAGGAGATATTCTCACTATGCCAGGACTTCCCAAAAAGCCTTCGGCTCTGAACCTCGACTGCGACAATAACGGCAATATTTCGGGACTTTTCTGATATGATTAAAACGATTATAACAAATTCCCCCGAAGAAACTATAAAAGCTGCCGAGGAAATTGGAAAGCTTCTCAGAGCAGGGGATATAATAGCGTATCATGGCGGACTTGGCGCAGGGAAAACGACTTTTACACGAGGTCTTGCGCTGGGACTTGGACTGGGAGATGTCGTAAGCTCTCCTACCTTTGCTCTTGTAAATGAGTATAACGGTAAAACTCTCAGCCTTTACCACTTTGATATGTACCGTATTGTAAGCGAATGGGATCTGGAATCCTCCGGCTTCTACGACTACGATTTCAGCAGCAATATTGCGGCAGTGGAGTGGTCTGAAAATATAGAAAAATATCTTATGGGAAACCGTATAAATATTACAATAAATGCCCTTGACGAGCAGAAAAGGGAAATAACTTTAGAGGGAGATGAAAGATTTGCTGCTGCTTGGAATTGATACTTCGGGAAAAGTTGCTTCAGCTGCCCTCTTTGATACAGAAAATGAGGTTTTTATTGCAGAAACTTTGCTGTATACACAGAAAACCCATTCCCAGGTAATCATGCCCATGGTGAAAAGTATTATCGCTCAGGCAGGCAAAACAGTAAAGGATATTGACCTTATTGCTGCTGCAAAAGGACCGGGAAGTTATACTGGTCTGCGAATTGGCATAGCTGCTGTAAAGGCTATGGGTTTTGCTCTTGACTGCAAATGCTGCGGAGTATCAACTCTTGAAGCGCTTGCCTGCAACAATATCGCATACAAGGGCGTGATATGCTCTGTTATGAAAGCGAGAGCTGACCTTGTGTATGCTGCCGTTTACAGAAGTGATTGCTACGGTCTGGATACAATTATGGAAGAACAGCTCATAAGCTGTGATGAGCTTGCAGAATATCTTGCTCTAAACGGCACAGAGGTAATGCTTTGCGGTGACGGTGCAGCGGATTTCTTTATGACATATCGCTCACCAATGTTTATTATAGCACCTCCGCAGGGAAGATTACAGTCAGCCTGCGGTGTATGTCTCGGAGCATTGTCAAAGAAGTTTGTTTCCGCCGAGGAACTGGAGGCTTCATATCTCCAGAAAGTTCAGGCTGAAAAAATACTTGATAGTAAGGAGAATAAAAAATGATTGCTATTGGATGTGACCATGCAGCAGTTGAGCTGAAAAAGGAAATCATCAAGGCTCTTTCCGAAAAAGGTTTTGAGTTCAGGGATATGGGTACAGACGGTGAACCCTGCGATTATCCCGATATGGCGAAGATTGTCTGTGAACTCGTAACATCAGGTGAATGTGAAAAGGGCATACTTCTTTGCGGTACAGGCATAGGAATGTCGATTGCCGCAAATAAAATCAAGGGAATACGTGCAGCTCTTTGTGCGGATTCTTTTTCAACAAGGTTTACACGCCTGCACAATGACTCAAATGTTATGTGCATGGGCGCAAGAACAACGGGAGTAGGGCTTGCCTGCGAACTTGCTGAGATATTCCTCACAACAGGATTTGAGGGCGGCAGACATCAGCGCAGAGTTGACCTTATAACCGAACTGGACAACAGATAAAGGGAACCCCTAAAATTAAAAAGGATTATTGGAGGAGAAAATTATGGCTAAGAAATCAAAGTATGAGACAGAGCTTGACAAAGCATATCGTGATCTGAAGGATTACAATGACAGGAAAGAGAAGAACAGAAATGATTTACTGGAATTCTTTGTAGGACTTCTTATGCTTGCGGCTGGAGTATTTATGATATTCCAGAATCTGGAAATCACCTCAAGCTGGGGCATGGGCGGTTACTTATTCAGCTTTGGAAATTTCAATCTGCCTAATGGTACTATATTCATACCATTGTTTATCGGAATTGTAATGCTGTTTCTCATGGAAAGAAAGATTTTTGGCTGGATATTCATTGCAATTGGCCTTATAATAGTTCTTGCTGCGGTGCTTATGTCTGTACAGATGCACTGGAGAAGAACAAATGCGTATATGTTCGTTATAATGTTCGGACTTGCAGCAGCAGGCGGCGGACTTGTACTG
>JAFXAJ010000005.1 GCA_017517145.1 Ruminococcus sp. | reverse complement strand
CTTTGTGATATGCTTGTTGTCAGGGAATATCTGAGATATATCCATCAGTACTCCCTCATCGCCTATCATTTCTGCCGCCATTTTATTACCGATAATTATTGCTGCCTGATCATTCTGCATTTCTGCGGAAAGCTTTGTAAGGGCTCCGTTGGCATAATCAGCTGCGCTGTCTCCGCTATACGGAATGTAATACACCGACGCTTCGATCTTGCCATTGTCGTTGTAATCATCAATAAATGATTCGATATAATCCTCCAGCGTACTTTCCTCAGCCATTTTGTAATTCTCGCCAATAAGAAGTACAATGACGTCAGGATTCGGTCTTGTAAGGTAATTCACCAGCAGATAGACAGCAATAACACCGAAAAGACCAACTATTCCCATCCACCATTTACTGTGATAAAAGAAATTCGTTATCTTTTTCCACGGAGAAAGCTGAATTTTCTCCTCAGCTTCCTCGTGGATTGTTTCGCTTTCCTTGATAACGCCCTGTTTAAGGCGTATCAGTTCAAGACGTTCAGCTTCAAGGCGCTTCTCACGGGCTTCTTCAGCCTTTTTACGGCGTTCAGCAAGTTTTTTTTCAAGCTCCGCCTGTCTTTGCAGTTCTTCCTCAGCGGCTTTTTTCTGCAAATCACGATTAGTCTCGAATATACTTTTTGAGATATGGATTTTCTCGTCCTCGGCAGGAACAGCTGTATTATTTTCCTTATTCTTCTTCATCTTCATCCTTGACAGCTCTGCCGCTGTTTGCAGGAATCGGTTTCATTGTGGGGAAAAGAAGTACGTCACGGATTGAAGCACTGTCTGTAAGCAGCATAACAAGTCTGTCAAGACCAAGTCCAAGTCCTCCTGTAGGAGGCATACCATATTCCAGTGCTGTTACAAAATCCTCATCAACCTCACCTGTCATATCTCCCAGAGCTCGTCTTGCTTCAACCTGCTGTACAAAACGCTGCTTCTGGTCAATGGGGTCATTAAGCTCAGAGAAGGCATTACCCATTTCACGGCAGTAAATGAAATACTCAAAACGCTCTGTGAATGCAGGGTCAGAGGGCTTTCTCTTTGCAAGAGGAGAATTTTCAACAGGATAATCATAAATAATTGTGGGCTGAATAAGCTTATCCTCAACGAAAGCGTCAAAGAATGCAATAAGAACGTGTCCCTTTGTAGCGTGTTCGCCTTCCTCAACCTCAACTTCATGAGCCTTTGCACAAGCTCTTGCATCTTCATCAGTAGCCCAGTCGTTATAGTCTACACCGGCATACTTCTTGACAGCTTCAATCATTGTCAGACGCTCCCAAGGCTTGCCAAGTTCAATATCAACTCCCTGATAGGAAATTGTATCGCTTCCGCATATCTTGAATGCAAGAGATCTATACATATTTTCAATAAGATCCATCATTCCGATGTAATCAGTATATGCCTGATACATTTCAATTGTTGTAAATTCAGGGTTATGTGAAGGATCCATACCCTCATTTCTGAAAATACGTCCAACCTCGTATACACGGTCAAATCCACCGACAATAAGCTTCTTGAGATTAAGCTCTGTTTCAATACGCATGAACATATCCATATCAAGGGTATTGTGATGAGTCTTGAAAGGTCTTGCAGCTGCGGCAATCTGTATGGGAAGCAGAACAGGCGTTTCAACCTCGATATATCCGAGATTGTCAAGATAATTTCTGATTTCCTTGATAATAAGGCTTCTCTTTACGAAAGTATTCTTTACATCGGGATTGACGATAAGGTCAAGATAACGCTGACGGTATCTTGCGTCCTGATCCTTCAGACCATGCCACTTTTCAGGAAGGGGCAGAAGTGACTTTGAAAGAAGCTCTATTTTATGGGCATGAATGGAAATTTCGCCCTTTCTTGTTCTGAAAACAAAACCCTCAACGCCGATAACATCGCCAATATCCCACTTTTTCTTGAATTCCTTGAAAAGGTCTGTGCCGATGTCGTTGGAACGGATATAAACCTGTATACGGTCTGTGTTATCACGTACATCAATGAAATTAGCCTTACCCATATCACGCCAGCTCATAATTCTGCCTGCAATACGGATAATATTGCTGTTCAGCGCTTCAAGTCCTGCCTTTACAGCTTCTTCATCGCCGTTTGCAGCAGCAATAACCTCAGCTTCCTTAGCCTCATACTCAGCCTTGAGTTCAGCAGCCTTGCCTGTAACGTCATACTTTGTAGTCTGATAAGGATCAAAACCGCCCTCACGGAGAGACGCCAGCTTATCAAGTCTGTCTTTCTTTAATATATTTATATCCTGTACTTCCTCATCCTGAACAGGGATATTGTTCTGATTTTCGCTCATTTGAATCAATCCTTTACTTAGAAATTTCTATAACCTCAAAACGAAGTTCACCTACAGGTGCTTCAACGATGAATATATCACCGACTTTTTTCTTCATTGCAGCTTTGCCGATAGGAGATTCATCGGAAATTTTTCCGTTCTTTATATCAACATGATTTGTACCAACAATATTGAATGTCTCGATTTTTTCACTTCCGACACGTTTTATTTTTATGATTGAACCCATACCGATTTCATCAACGGAGATGTTTGAGTCCTCGATAATTTCAGCGTTGTCAACAGTATACTGAAGCTCAGCAATCTGTGCTTCGAGAATAGCCTGTTCATTTTTTGCCTCATCATACTCTGCGTTTTCGGAAAGGTCGCCGTAGGAACGTGCAACTTTCAGTCTTTCTGCAACTTCCTTACGTTTATTGATTTTAAGGTCGTCAAGCTCCAGCACGAGCTTTTCATAGTTTGATCTTGACATCTGCTTGCCCATAATAAACACTCCTTAATTGTGCATAATCATCTCTTGCGGGGACGGTCAGATGACACACTCCCTCACAATACATACATTTAATTATAACCCATTTCCCGTAATTTGTCAATAGCAAAACTGATTTTTTACAGAAATTCTGCGTTTCCGTAATATAATAAGGGTACGCTCTGTCTTGCAGAACGTACCCTGTTTTTTCAAATGTTTTTTTGGAACAACGAATCAATATTTTTTTCAGAGCATCTCTAAAAACCGGAACATGTGCAGAATTTCATAGAAAGTTCACCATAAGGGAGGTTTTTAGAAGTTTCCATAATATATACCTGCTTATTCCTGATATTCTGCAATATATGGCAGATTACGATAATACTCTCCACAATCAAGGCCATAACCGATAACAAAAAGATCGGGAATTGTAAACAGCGAAACATCGGCAGTAAAATCCACCAGACGGCGTGAAGGCTTGTCTAAAAGTGTTATTACTTTTAAAGAAAGCGGATTTCGGGATTTCAAAATTTCAAACACTTCTTTTAATGTTCTGCCGGTATCTATAATATCCTCAACAATGATAACATGATATTTCGTCAGATCCTGTGAAAGATCCATTGTAATATCAACATTGCCTGATGAAACTGTACCATCATAGTAGCTTTTAGCCACCATAAATCCTATTTCACAAGGAACAATTATATTACGGCAAAGATCTGCCATGAATACAAATGCACCTTTGAGTATACTTACAAGCAAAATCGGCTTTCCATTATATGAATTATTAATATCTTCAGCAACACGTTTAATTGCCGTATTAATTTCTTCCTCTGTAATAAGTACACGTTTTATTTTGCTTTTATAATTTTCTGACAGTGAATTGTTCATAATAAAATCTCCTTTTTAGAGTTATAATATTTATTAAAAGTTTTTCATTTTTGCTATATAATAATTTTCAGCAATGTATTATAAACGCCCTTAATTGTATAAAATCACATATATATTATACTATAAAAAGATGAAATTGTCAAGGTTGTTAAGTATTAATAGAATTCTCTAATTCAACAGGATTATATGAATGGTGCATATAAAGTCAATCAGCCTATCTGTTCAGAAATATATGTTGAAATTCTGTCCTGTAAAACCTCTGCGCATTTTTCGGCAGTATATCCGCCGTTGAAGAATTTCGCAATTTCTTCATTAAAAATTTCGTATATCTTATCACGTTTAAAAGTAATTTTATGCTTTCTTGTTGCCATATTGAAGTATTTGTCAACAGCCGCTGCGTCTTCTTCTGTAACCTTGCCTATTTTCATTAATTCATCATCGCTTACATGATAAACAAGTCCAACATAGCCTCTTATATCCTCGTCATAGTAAACGTCGTTAAAGTCAGTATATTCATTATAAAAATGGTGGTCGTTGTAAAGCTTATAGCCTGTTTTGGTAACAGGAAAAGGCGCACTATCCAGATTATCAGTATAATACTGGTCTGTCATACGAGATTTTATAAATTCCCATGCAAGCTCTTTATTTTCAGATGTCTTTGTAATCGCAAAACCATCCCAATTACGGAATGTTACATCGCCAAGAATTGTAATAGGCTCACCGCCGAATTTTCCTTTTGCCATTTCTGTGTAATTACCATATCTGAGAATACTTTCAATAGAAAAAATCTCCCTGTCTTCAATATATTTTAAAGCGTCACGGCGCATTTCTTCCTTAAATTCATCTGATTTCATATACTCCTCCCATTCCTTATCAGTCTTTTCTTCATAAACATCTATTTCTTCTGCTTCATTACAGAAATTGAGATAACGTATAAAAGAATCATCAGTAAAATGACAAGTACCGTCTGTGTAGTCAATCCAGTCTTCCCACACAACACCAAGTCCAAGACGGGTATACTTTGAATCGTTTTGGATTTCCCTGTCAATTGGCGGATTTATTGTCATATCAAGCTCTTTTTCAAAACTCCAGTCAGAGCCGTCACATACAAATTTTGTCTTTGCAACTGTTCCCAGTTCAAGATGAACACGGCTGGGAAGTAAAGGCAGTTCGCCGTTATTCTCAAAGCAAGTCAGTACGCTTGGCATAAAATAGTCACGGGTAAATAAATCGTCCTTATCCATGAAGGTGTATAAATCTTCAAGCACTCCCATAGAGACAAAATCCACATTATTCATTACACCATAATCATATTCAAAACTCATAAGGTCAGGGAGATTTCCCGAAAGTGCATCCTGTTTCATCTGGTCAAATACTGCGTCCCTATCCTCATAATCTGCGCTGTATTTTACAACCTCCACAAGAAAATCATTTCCGCTGTCATTCCATTCAGTGACATAATCTTCAATGAAACTATTTCCCTCAATACCAAGAGTAATAGTCTTGATATTCGCCATTTCTTCTTCTGTTCGCGGGATAAGCTTTTTAAGTTCTATTTTCCACTGGCTTCCGTTCATTATCAAAAGAGCAATATTTCCGTCAGGAAGCACACGATAACCCTTGATATAGTTTGTGGAATAACCCGAAGTTGAAATGTCAAAAAGTGAAACTATTTCCTGTGTGTCGGATTTTACTCCGTATATCTGGGAATTTGTACGCAGGAGTAGGCTGTATTCGCCGCTTGTAGCCTGCATTTCGTAAACCGTTTCATCAAATTTATACTCGGTATTATTCAATTCTGTAAGCTTGCCGTCTTTTTCGACCTTGCAGAATGTGAGAATTTCCTGCTCCTCAACAGTATTTTTCAAAGCACAGATAAGATTTCCTTGATTATCCTGCCCGAAGCAGTCAACTTCGCCCTTATCGGTTTTAAATTCTCCAAGATATTTTCCGTTGAAGTCGAACATTTCAAATCCGCCGTTAATTTCCGCAATTACTATTTCACCGTCAGAATAAACAGCCTGAAGATTTACAGATTTATCAGGTACTACCCCGAAATCCTCAACAGTAACTTCTGATTGCAGCTTGCCGTCAGGTGAATACGTCTTAATCATAAAGGAATATTCTGCCGCAGCGTCATATTTTTCCTGTTCTTCTTCACTGGGATATTCATACAGCGGAATCGGCGGTAAATCGCCGTAATCAGCATGACACACAAAAAGCACAATTGTTCCGTCATTTGTTGCTGTAAGATTATAATTCACGCCTACATCAAATTCAGGATATTCAATAATCTCGGATTCCGAAAAATCCCCCTTGACTTTCCATATTTCAGGTGTACGAGTGCTTGTGCCGAGCATGAGGTAGTCCTCGCCGTTGTTGTATGGCATAACTGAATACACCATTTGCATATTTTCGGGGAGAGGTAAAGCTTCCTTTTTGTAAGCCGCAACGCTCATTTTCTCCGCAGTATAACTCTGTTTCGGCTGTGTTTTTGGATTTTCCTTTTTATCGCAGGAAACTGCTGAAATCAGCATAGCAAGGGTAAGGGTTAATGATAATAATTTTTTCATAGTAAAGCCTCCTTAAGACTATAGAATCTTAGTATTTTATGTTAAGGCAACACCGCACAAGCTCTGTGCAGTATTACTTTAGTTCTCTCTCTCAGTGGAGAGTAACTTTTTCAAAGGAATGATATATGTAACAAGTCATTATATGGTTTTGACGTTTTTTAGAACGCAAAAACAATTCTGTGAAGGCATATTGTAATTGTTTGAACTGACGATGTTAATTTATGTTAATTTTAAACCAACACATTTAACAGTTAATGTCAATTTTTATGTATAAAGTTTTTGTCAATTAGCAAAATGAATAAATATAACAAAGAAAATCTTATAGCAAAAAGTTCGTTAACCGTGGTTAACAAATTCCGATTCGGGATAAAAATATGGTATAATAATTAACAGAGAAGTCGACTACTCTAAACTAAATATGAGGAACACTCACCAGATTTGCTAAGTAAGATATTATACTAACTACATCTAATTATAAAAATCAAATGCGTCCTTCTATGAAGGGCGTATTTGTTTATTATGCCCTATCTACTCTGCCATGATGGCTGAATATCGCTTTTATGTTTCTTCATAAAAATCTCCTTTTTATGCTTTCATATATAAGTGAATTTAAAGGGGTAAAAAAACGAAATCCATTTTAAATTTGTATGATTGCACAAAATAAGCGGTACACCTTACAGCATACCGCATAAAAAACTATTCATTTTCAAGTAATTTTATCACATTTTGCAAACTAAGGTTAACAAAATAAAGACTTTTTTCACAATCAAATAATAATAGGGGTTACCTTATGAATAGAATTATAAAACTCAGAAAATTTATAGGAGTTCCCTATAGATAAAGTACGTAATATAAATGAAAAACAGTTAAGGCAACACCGCCCAGAGCTTGTGCGAAAGATGCGAAGCCAGATTTTTCGTCAATATTTTACAGATAACATATTTGAATCTGAAAATAGAGGTTCCCAATATATAAAAATTCAAAAAACCTCTTGCATTTTTCTTACAAATGGTGTATAATAAAAATACAAATTAACAGACGGGAGCTTGTGTTACAGGCTGAGAGGGAGGTATAACCTTCGACCGATAACCTGATTTGGATAATGCCAACGTAGGGACGACTGTAAAGCACTGACGCTTACACGTCGGTGCAATAATATATTGCATAATCGGAAGCTATCGGAATCGGTAGCTTCTTTTTTATTTCCGTCTGTTAAAAATATCTTAACGGAGGAAAGTTATGTACAAAACTCAAATGGAAGCAGCAAAAAAAGGTATCATCACAAAGGAAATGGAAGCTGTTGCAGCTAAGGAGTACCACACTCCCGAAGAAATCCGTAACCTTGTGGCAAAGGGACAGGTTGCAATATGCGCAAACAGACTGCACAAATGCATTGAACCAAACGGCGTAGGCTCAATGCTCCGCACAAAAATCAATGTAAATCTTGGTGTTTCTCGTGACTGCAAGGATTATGACGTTGAAATGGAAAAGGTTATGGCGGCAGTAAATATGGGCGCAGAGGCGATTATGGATTTATCCTCTCACGGCAATACTCAGCCATTCAGACAGAAACTGATTGCTGAATGTCCTGCAATGATCGGCACTGTTCCTGTTTATGACAGCGTAATTCATTATCAGCGTGACCTTGCAACACTGACAGCTAAGGATTTCATTGATGTAGTAAGGCTTCACGCAGAGGACGGTGTGGATTTCGTTACACTTCACTGCGGAATTACCCGCAAAACTATTGAACAGATTAAACAGCACAAACGCAAAATGAACATTGTCTCCCGTGGAGGTTCTCTCGTCTTTGCGTGGATGAGTATGACAGGCAATGAAAACCCTTTTTATGAATACTATGACGAAATTCTCGATATATGCCGTGAGTATGATGTAACTATTTCCCTTGGCGATGCCTGCCGTCCCGGCTGTCTTGCAGACGCAAGCGATGTGTGTCAGATAGAAGAACTTGTGCGCCTTGGCGAGCTTACAAAAAGAGCATGGGCAAAAGATGTTCAGGTTATGATTGAGGGTCCCGGACACATGCCCCTTGACCAGATTGAAGCAAATATGAAGATACAGCAGACAATATGCATGGGTGCGCCGTTTTACGTTCTTGGACCTCTTGTTACAGATATTGCTCCCGGTTATGACCATATCACTTCTGCTATCGGAGGTGCAGTTGCAGCGGCTTCAGGTGCAGCATTCCTGTGCTATGTTACACCTGCTGAACACCTCGCTCTCCCCAATGTTGACGATGTAAAACAGGGTATAATTGCTTCTAAAATTGCCGCACACGCTGCCGATATTGCAAAGAAAATCCCCCACGCAAGAGATATTGACGACAAAATGGCAGATGCAAGAAGAACTTTTGACTGGGATACGCAATGGGAATGTGCTATTGACCCTGAAACCGCTAAAAAAATCCGTGACGACAGAAAGCCTGAGATAGAAGAAAGCTGTTCAATGTGCGGAAAATTCTGTGCCGTAAGAAGCATGAATAAGGCTCTCGAGGATGAGTATATCGACATTCTGTGAGGTGCTGGGATGATTAAAATAAACGGAGAAAATATCGAAAATATTGCTGGGAAAAATTTTGCCGAATTTCTTACCGAAAGCGGCTATGATATAAAGCGTGTAGCTGTTGAGCTGAACGGTAATATTCTGCCCAAATCGCAATACGAAATTACATTTTTGCAGGATGGCGACAGCCTTGAAATTGTCAGCTTTGTAGGAGGCGGCTGATATGACAAAAGAAGAATGGTACACAGTCCTTGAACAACGGCACGGAGCAGAATTACAACAAAAATTCTCATCAGCCTGTGTGGCGGTCTGCGGTCTTGGAGGCCTTGGCTCAAATGCGGCTATATCCCTTGCAAGGGCAGGTGTGGGAACATTGCACCTCATAGATTTTGACAATGTGGATATTTCAAATCTGCACCGTCAGCAATATACAGTTTCACAGCTTGGAATGTATAAGACAGAGGCTTTGAAACAGACTCTTTCAGAAATAGCCCCTTATTGCAATGTTATAACCCATACAGAAAAACTTACAGAGGAAAATTTATCATTAATATCCGACTGCAATATAATCTGTGAATGTTTTGACAATGCAGAATATAAAGCAATGCTTGTAAATGGAATATCTGAGCATTATTCCGAAAAATATATAGTTACTGCTTCGGGAATGTCAGGACTTCATACAGGCAACACAATACAAACAAAAAAGCTCGGCAATAAGCTATATATCTGCGGTGACGGAACAAGTGATGTTGATGGTGACGGCACGCTTTTTGCTCCTCGTGTAATGCTCTGCGCCGCACATCAGGCAAATACCATTTTGCGAATATTAGCAGGAAAATTTGAAATATAGAAAGGATTTTGTTATGGAAGATAAACTTATTTTAGGCGGTCATGAGTTCAACTCACGCTTTATTCTCGGCTCTGGAAAGTATTCGCTGAATCTGATTGAAGCGGCTGTCCGTGACGCAGGGGCGGAGATTATCACCCTTGCCGTCCGCCGTGCCAACACTAAGGAACAGGAAAACATTCTCGACTACATACCCAAGGGAGTAACTCTGCTCCCTAATACATCGGGCGCAAGAACAGCAGACGAAGCTGTCAGAATTGCAAGGCTCGCCCGTGAAATCGGCTGTGGTAACTTTGTGAAAATCGAGATTATGCGTGATACGAAATACCTGCTTCCCGACAATAACGAAACTGTAAAAGCTACGGAAATTCTTGCAAAAGAAGGATTTGTGGTACTTCCATATATGTACCCCGATTTGTATTCTGCCCGTGATTTAGTCAATGCAGGTGCGGCAGCTGTTATGCCCCTTGCTGCTCCTATCGGCTCAAACAAGGGACTTGCCACAAGAGAGTTTATTCAGATACTTGTTGACGAAATAGACTTGCCTGTTATCGTTGACGCAGGTATCGGCAGACCTTCTCAGGCTTGTGAAGCTATGGAAATGGGTGCTGCGGCAATTATGGCGAATACTGCTCTTGCCACTGCCGGAGATTTGCCGCTTATGGCGTCTGCTTTCAAAAATGCCGTTGAAGCAGGACGAAAGGCATATCTTTCAGGACTCGGACGGGTTCTCACAAGAGGTGCAAGCGCATCTGACCCGCTGACAGGCTTTTTAAGGGATTGAGGTGCGTAATGGACAGCAGATTTTTTGTAGATGGAGAGCATCTTTCGCCCTCTGCTCTTGAAAAGAAACATAAACTTGAAATTGACCCTTCAAGCCGTACAAATCACATGGAATATATGAACGGCATGGAGCAGATTAAATCCGACATCATGGAAAAAGTTCTGTCCGAGATGAAAGGCTACGATTATTCCGGATATACCGCAAAAGAAGTAAAGGCTGCACTTGAACACGAAACCTGCACAATTGAAGATTTCAAGGCGCTTTTATCCCCTGCGGCAGAGCCTTTTCTTGAAAAAATGGCACAGCGTGCCAATCAGATAACAAGCAAGCATTTCGGAAATACCGTGTATATGTTCACACCTCTGTATATCGCCAATTACTGCGAGAATTACTGCGTCTACTGCGGATTCAACTGTTACAACGATATAAACCGTATGAAGCTGAATATGGAACAGATTGAACATGAAATGCGTATAATCGCAGACAGCGGAATGGAGGAAATTCTCATCCTCACAGGCGAAAGCAGGGCACAGAGCAACATTGAATATATCGGTGAAGCCTGCAAGCTTGCACGGAAATACTTCCGTATGGTAGGTCTTGAAATTTATCCCGTGAACGTTGACGAATACAAGTATCTCCACGAATGCGGCGCAGATTATGTGACAGTATTTCAGGAAACTTATGACAATAATCGTTATTCCGAATTGCATCTGCTTGGTCACAAGCGTGTTTATCCTTACCGCTTTGAAGCACAGGAACGTGCGCTTATGGGAGGTATGCGTGGTGTGGCTTTTTCAGCGCTTTTAGGTCTTTCGGATTTCAGAAAAGATGCCCTTGCAAGTGCATTGCATGTTTATTATTTACAAAGAAAATATCCTCATGCTGAAATGTCACTGTCTTGCCCAAGACTTCGCCCGATTATAAATAATGAAAAAATCAATCCCCTTGACGTTCATGAAACACAGCTTTGTCAGATTATCTGCGCATACAGAATTTTTCTCCCCTTTGTAGGAATTACTGTTTCTTCAAGAGAAAGTGAAAGTTTCCGCAACGGCATAGTGAAAATTGCCGCAACAAAGGTTTCCGCAGGAGTTTCCACAGGTATCGGCGACCATGAAAGCAAATACAGCGGTAAGGAAGCTGACGGCACAGAGGGAGATGAACAGTTTGAAATCAACGACGGACGTTCCCTTGACGTAATGTATAAAGATATTGCAGACGAAGGGTTACAGCCGGTTCTTAACGATTACATCTATATGTGAGGTACTTATGAAAAAAATAGATACTACAATGTATTTTATAACAGACAGCACGAATTACAGCGAAGAAGAATTCCTGTATCGTGTTGAAGAAGCCTGCAAGGGCGGTGTAACTCTTGTTCAGCTTCGTGAAAAAGAATGTACAACAAGAGAATATCTTGTGCTTGCCGAAAAAGTACACGAAATAACAAAGCATTATGACATTCCCCTTATAATTGATGACAGAGTTGATGTGGCACTTGCAGTAAACGCAGAGGGCGTTCATGTGGGACAGTCGGATATGCCTGTTTCAATTGCACGAAGCCTTATGGGAGAAAACAAAATTGTCGGAGCAACCGCAAAAACAGTTCCGCAAGCTGTTGAAGCCTATAAAGAGGGCGCTGATTATCTCGGAGTAGGTGCAATTTATCCAACAACTACAAAAGTAAAAACTGTATTGACTTCCGTTGATACGCTGAAAGATATTGTCAAAGCTGTACCGATTAAAGTTAATGCGATCGGCGGTCTGAATAAAGATAATATCCATATTCTGAAAGACAGCGGAATTGACGGAATATGTGCGGTTTCAGCAATTATGAAAGCGGAAAATCCTTGCATTGCTGCAAAAGAACTCAGGGAGGCTTTCAATGAATTACAGCAAAATTAAAACTGTCCTTACAATTGCAGGAAGTGACTCAAGCGGCGGCGCAGGTATTCAGGCAGATTTGAAAACCATGCTTGCAAACGGTGTTTACGGAATGAGCGCTATAACTGCACTTACTGCGCAGAATACAACAGGAGTTACCGCAGTTTCAGAAGTCACGCCCGAATTTCTCGGACAGCAGCTTGACGCTGTATTCACTGATATTTTCCCTGATGCTGTAAAGACGGGAATGGTATCAAATTCAGAACTTATTGAAGTAATTTCAGAAAAGCTCATCTTCTACAATGCAAGAAATATCGTAATTGACCCTGTTATGATCGCTACCAGCGGTACAAGGCTTATTTCAGAAAATGCAATAAGCACAATGAAGGAAAAAATGTTATCTTCAGCAACAGTTGTTACACCGAATATTCCCGAAGCGGAGGTTCTGTCTGGAATTAAAATTACAAACAAATCCGATATGGAAAAGGCCGCAGGATATATACATAAATCCTACGGCTGTACTGTTTTGCTGAAAGGCGGTCACAGTATAAATGATGCAAGTGATTTGCTTTATGAAAACGGGGAAATAACGTGGTTTGAAAGTGAACGTATCGACAATCTCAACACCCACGGCACAGGCTGTACACTGTCATCTGCCATTGCTTCAAATCTTGCTAAGGAGTATGATTTGAAAACGGCGGTAAAACTTGCAAAGGAATATATTTCAGGTGCATTGTCAGCTATGCTGGATTTAGGCAGCGGAAGTGGACCTCTGAATCATGGTTTTTATTATAGGGGTTAGAGATTCCATTAGTCTTGTCATCAACTGCTCTGAAAAGAATCTGATAATCTTCTTATCAAAGTTAATATCTCCAGCGAGGAATTGTTGTTCTAACTGCAAAACAACAATTCCTCGTTTTCGACGGCTTTTCTCGAAATTCATCGACACAACCCAGACAATCGTTATGTCAAATACTTACACATTGCCCACTTGCACGCACATCTATTTGTGCAAAATATAAAAATCGTCATAACCTCTTGACATTTTCACTTGTTAGTGTTATAATGATATTATCACAAAGACAATAACAATATTCAAATATAATCAGGAGGTAAAAATGCCATTTGAATTTATTATGACACCTAATGAAATAAGAGAGATAATTTTTAATTATCTGAAACCGGAGTACAAATCATCTTTTGGTGATAAAGCAGGTAAAATCAATTGGACAACAGGTGTTTACAACAGAGAAGCCGGCATATTCTTAACTAAGATTAACACTATTCGTGAAAGCATTGCAAGAGAAACCGTAAACTGTGACAGATATACATACATAGTCATAACAATGAATGGAGATATTTACACAATCGACCATGGGGATGAGTATAACTTTGTATCCAATAATATGATACGCCCACAAGGACAATATGCTTCCCTGGATTTGCTTCAGGAGGGAATTGAAAAGTATCAGGAGCTTTACAATTACAGAAAGAGTCTGAACAGCGAAGAAGATAAAACGCTAAAAGCTATCTCTGAGGAAATGGACGACAGATGCCACAAGAATTATCCAATTAATTGCGAAGAAGATGCCGGCGAACTCTTTAAGCTTAATGATTGTATCACAAAGAGTATTTATGACTTATACAATAAGAAAACCATTAACGATTTCAAGAAATTCGCCACAGATGAAAATATTCTGCGTTGGCGTGAAAGCTATTATTTACATCTGCTGAATAAGGCAATGAACTTTGCCCTGCCGGAAGATGAGCGTTTATGGAAATTCCGATATGCCTGCCACGCTTTCTGGCGAGGTGTTAATTCTGCACACGACGAGATTTTTCTGAAAGCTGTCAAATCACTTTGTTTAGCAGGAAACATAAATAAGCACTTGGAAATCTCGCTTAATTCTTATCTCTCAACTTACATGGAAAGATATTCCGATAATCTTCAGAATATTGTTCCGTTAATCAATTTCCTGAAAGTCCGCATAGATAAAAACACTTCTATGATGGCTACGCTTAAAAAAGTTGAGAATGAGATTATTCCCCTACAATAATATTAAAAGGAGAAAAATGATATGAAACTTGAACCCATTGTTATTTCACTGCTTGATACTGATCTTTATAAATTCAATATGAATCAGGTCATCTTCCACAAACATACCGACCTCTGCGGTCAGTACTTCTTCAAATGCCGCAGCAAAGACGTAGTTTTCACACCTGAAATGGTACAGGAAATCAACGAGCAGATTGACCACCTGTGCACACTTACTTTCAAAAAAGAAGAACTTGACTATCTCCGTTCCATACGTTTTATAAAGAATGACTACGTGGAATTTCTCAGGCTCTGGAGACCTATCCGTGATTATGTTACAGTTGAACTTGCTGATAACGGAGAACTGAAAATAAAAGTTGACGGTCCTCTTTTCTCTGCAATGCAGTTTGAAATATATCTGCTGGAGATTGTAAACGAAGTATATTTCCGTATGCAGTACAACTACGACAAACTTTTAAAATCTGCTGAGGAACGCCTTGACGATAAAATACGTGCATTGAATGACGGAACATATACTTTTAAATTTGCTGAATTCGGCTGCCGCAGACGACTTTCACGTGAATGGGAGGATGTTGTTGTAAAACGACTTTGCACTGAAACTGATAAGTGTGTAGGAACTTCTAATGTATATCTCGCTATGAAGTACAACGTCACACCTATCGGAACTTATGCTCACGAATTTGTGCAGATGTATCAGGGAATTGACTCTATACCTCTTGCTTATACAAACCACTATGCAATGAAAGACTGGTACAATGAGTATCAGGGCGATAACGGTACTGCACTTACAGATACAATAACTACTGATCTTTTCCTGCTTGATTTCAATCGTTCAATGGTCAATAACTATACAGGCGTTCGCCACGACAGCGGTGATCCCTTTGCATGGGGCGACAAAATCATTGCACACTACAAAAAATACGGTGTAGACCCGAAAACTAAGCTTCTTCTTTTCAGTGACAGCCTTGATTTTGACCGTGCACAGAAGCTTTATGATTACTTCTGCGATAAAACAAAGGTATCTTTCGGCATAGGAACATTCTGTTCAAACGACACTGAAGAAAAGGCGCTGAATATCGTTATCAAGCTTCAGTATGTAAATGGCAGACCTGTTGCAAAACTGTCCGACGATATGGGTAAAGCTATGTGCAGCGATCAGGAATATCTTGAATATCTCAAGCGTTCTGTGGAATTCAGGCTTGACAGAGAAAATGACAATAAGCCTTATTCCAATTCCTGAAACATAGGCTGATTGTCTTTTGCAAACCTGTTTTGGGTAAAATATACACCCACCTTGCAGTAATCGTTTGTCTTTTCATACTTTATAGCATAGAAAAATGCACCCTCTTTCGAGAGTGCATTTTTTACATTGTATCATTTGAGATACAAATATGGTCTGAGTGACGGGACTTGAACCCACGGCCTCTACCACCCCAAGGTAGCGCGCTACCAGCTGCGCCACACCCAGACACAGGGTTAATTGTTGACTTCGGGAATATCTCCCTCATTCAACGATAATAATTATATCACATTTCAAAACATTTGTCAAGTCTTTTTTGAAATTTTTTCAAAAATTTTTTTCAGTGCACCCCTGATATAAGGATGCACTGTTTGCAAATCAACTACAAAAGCAATTTTTCCACAGCCGCAGGAATTTCTGTAATATCTTCAACAATTATATCCGCAGCAGAAAGTTCATTTCCCCTGCCGTAACCATAACCGCATCCGATAGACTTCAAGCCGTTTTTTTCAGCTGTTTCAATATCATGAAACCTGTCGCCTATTACTATAAAATCACCCTTGTGCTGTAAACTGAAAAGACGAAAAATCTGATATTTCGGGATAAAATCATACTCCTCGCAGCAGTAGAAATAATCAAAATATCTGTCAAGTCCGAATATTTTTGTATGACGCTCCATATATCTCACACGGCAGTTACTGAGAAATATAAGCGTATGTCCCTTTGCTTTGAGTTCTGCAAGAACTTCTTCAGTATGAGGAAAAAGCGCAGCCTCACCACTGTCAACACGGCTTCCCATTTCCTTGCCGAGAAATATTCTTGCCATTTTCTTTATACCATCAGGCAGGTCAGGCAGAAAAGTATTCCACATATCTGTTGAATTAAATCCAAGCCAATAGCTGATTTCATCATCGGTATATTCCTTTTCGGGAAGATACCCCTTTTCTGCAAGCATTTTGCAGGTTGCACGAAATGCAGGAGCATAAGTCAGCATTGTCCGATGCAGAGTGCCGTCATAGTCAAATATAAGATTTGCCATTAGTCCTCAATCTCTCTGATAAGATTAATCATTTCAATTGCACCTTCTGCACACTCGCTGCCCTTATTGCCAGCCTTTGAGCCTGCTCTCTCGATAGCCTGCTCGATATTTTCAGTTGTGATAACACCGAACATTACAGGAATATCGCTGTTTAATGATACATGAGCAATTCCCTTTGCAGCCTCGTTGCATACAAGGTCATAGTGTGATGTACTGCCTCTGATAATTGCACCAAGACAGATGATTGCGTCATACTTGCCGCTGTCAGCCATTTTCTTTGCAATAAGTGGAATTTCAAATGCTCCGGGAACCCATGCAATATCAATGGAATCCTCGGAAATATCGTGTCTTTTGAGCGTATCAACAGCTCCGCCTAAAAGCTTGCTTGTGATGAACTCGTTGAATCGTGCAACTACGATTCCGATTCTTACATCTCTTGGAATAAGATTGCCTTCGTATGTTTTCATAATATTTCTCCTTTAAAAATTATTTTATTCCTGTTTTTATGAAATTAATCAGACTTTCTGCATCTTCAAAATCATCATAATCGCCTGATATTCCATTTCGATGATAAACAACACCATTTGCTTCATTTCTTTCAAGACAGTCAAGCAAATATTCTATACCATACATCTTAGCAAATTGTGTGAATACATAAGGTTTTATTTTTATAAGTAATCCCTTATGGCAATTTTCTGGACATTCAAAACAATAATCAATGTTGTTCTGAATTGAGCATTTTCTGTTTTCACACCATTCTTTATCAGGACACTCACCTGAATTACAGCCAGAACAATGGTCGTTTTCAGAGCAAAGACAACATGCAAGACCACATCTTGCAATTCCTAATTCTCTTTTCATAATTAAACACCCAAAGCTTTAATAATCGAGTATATGCCCCATTCTGTCACGCTTAGTTTTGAGATAGAACAGGTCATAAGCCGTAGCGTCCATTTGAATAGCCACACGCTCCTTGATTTCAAGCCCGAATCCGCTTAAACCGTAAATCTTTTCGGGATTATTCGTCAGCAGTCGGAGGGTTTTACAGCCAAGTTCACGCAAAATCTGTGCGCCGATGTAGTATTCACGCATATCCCCAGGGAAGCCAAGAGCAAGATTAGCGTCAAGGGTATCCATTCCGCCGTCCTGCAACTCATAGGCGCGAAGCTTGTTTACAAGTCCGATGCCTCTGCCCTCCTGACGCATATAGAGCAGTATTCCCCTGCCCTCTTTTTCAATCCGAGTCATAGCGGCTGCAAACTGCTGTCCGCAGTCGCATTTGAGAGAGCCGAAAGCGTCACCTGTCAGACATTCGGAATGTACACGGCAGAGTATATCTTCTCCGTCCCCTATATCGCCCTTGACAAGTGCAACGTGATGCTCACCGTTAAGCTTATTCACAAAGCATACAGCACGGAATTCACCGTATTTCGTGGGAAGCTTCGTATCTGCGGCAAGCTCTACAAGGGTTTCATGCACCTTGCGGTATTCTTTCAGAGCCTTAATGGTGATGAACTTCATTCCCCATTCCACAGCCTTTTTCTGCAATTCCTCCGCCCGCATCATTGTGCCATCATCTCGCATAATCTCACAGCAAAGACCACATTCTTTCAGCCCTGCAAGGCGCATAAGGTCAACGGTAGCTTCTGTATGCCCCTCACGTTCAAGAACGCCGTTCTTTTTTGCCATAAGGGGAAACATGTGACCGGGACGGCGGAAATCCTCGGGCTTTGCGTTGTCATCAACAGCCATACGTGCCGTGAATCCACGTTCCTCTGCGGAAATTCCCGTTGTGGTGTTTACATGGTCAATTGACACAGTAAATGCTGTGCTGTGATTATCCGTATTATAATCAACCATTTGCCCTAAATGTAGCTTATGGCACAGCTCAATGCTCATAGGCATACAGATAAGCCCCTTTGCCTGAGCCGCCATAAAATTGACATTTTCAGTTGTGGCAAATTCAGCAGCGCATATCATATCGCCTTCGTTTTCCCTGTCCTCGTCATCGGTAACAAGGATAATTTCGCCGTTTCTTAAAGCTTCAAGAGCTTCCTCTACGGTATTATACTGAAACATTAAGATTTCTCCTTACTCTATGGTAATATTTCCTGTATTTACAGAAGCTTCAATATTACAGCTGTTCACTTCAAGCTTCTTGCATTTCTTTTCTTCTTCGGTGATTTTATAAGACTCATCGCCTGTAAACTTCACATCACCTGTTTTAGTGGAAACATTTATATTTCCGTCTTTTGATTTACTGTCAGGCAAAATCATAGATATGCTGCCTGTATCAGTAGATATTTCAATATCTGAACTATATACGCCACCAGAACACATTAGAATATTTCCTGTTGCACATTTTATTTCAGATGGTGCTGTAAAGTCAACTGAAGAACAAGTGATGTTTCCTACTTCAACAAAACCGTTTACGCTTCCGCTGATATT